>JBFMGN010000429.1:0-3971 GCA_040752435.1 Spirochaetota bacterium | reverse complement strand
AATTTTCTGTGGTTATAAGCCACAACAAACTAAAATCGGGAATAAAGGTGCCACCTTTCGCCCGTAAATCACAGGTTGTCGCCATCATTAACATTCCATCGGGTCTTTGCGTCTCGGCCGCCTGAAGCAGATACTTTCTAAGCAGCCTTGTATCTTTTTCGGTAACCAGACTGACCAGTGACTCAACGTAGACATCTCCAAGCCACTGGCGTTGTTCCCGGCTCGGACAGTCTACAAACCCGTCCAGCTTGCACATTCGGACTGTATATGCTCCCGCCTTCCATGCAGCCTTGAGAGCTCCATCGCTGCACTCGAAACTTCCAATTTCAGAAAAGGGATAGCAGCACAAAATTGCCTCGACTGATTTCAAGAGAAGTGGTGTTTCACAGTTGCGAAAGGTAAGCTGAAGATACCTGAATCCCGCTGCCTCGAATTGAATAAAACGCTGGGTTCCCCCCTTAAAAAAGATTCTATGAGCCGGCGTATTTGAAATACCAGGTACATCCGGAGGAAGATAGACAGAGCCTTCCTCGGTAAGACGCTCCCCGTAAGTTATATCAACGACTGCCTTTTCAGGAGCAACAACTTCAAACATTACTCTACCGATAATTAGTCCGAAATCAAAAACTAAAAGAATGGATCGCACATTGGCGGTTTGTATTTCCGTCGGGCATTTAAAGCGAATCAAATCGTCTATATTACCGATTTTACATTTATCCATAGCCATTGTTTTTTCATTTCGCAATTGGAAAACAACGGGATAAGACGGTTTATCCGCAATTTCAGCGACGGTGATAATTTTCTGCGGATAAACGATCTCCTCGTAGAGGGGCGGTATATCTCTCAATTTTAAAAAAGGAAAAGGTACGATATCGCTGCCCATGACGATAGAGGGAGCTTTTAGAATCTTAGCTCTTGTCCAGGTTGTACTGTCAAAATCTCTCTCTTTCCATCCGACAGGTTCAAGATCTGCATGAAAATACTCGACATAGCCCGTCCCGCTGAATGGTACCTCCTTTTCCCAAGCCTTTGAGATAAGGAAACTCCATTCCTCATTTGTATCAAGTACAATCCTTGTTCCATCGTTTCCAATGCTCCCCTGGAAAAAAAATCCGCCGCATCCGAAGACTTTCATCTGGAACGATTCCGGAACTTCATACCAGGAAGTATTACGGCCATACGCGTGGACCAGAACGGCAATTGTATTTTTACCCTGTTTAAGATACGGAGTAATATCATACGGATCTACAGATTGCGCGTGAGGATGGCATCGGGCAGGTCCCCTTCCGATAAAAACTCCGTTTACAAAAAGCTCGTAACGGCCGTCGGCTGAAATGAAAACAGGCTCATTCTCCCCGCCTTTACTCCCCGATTTTGTCAAGGAAAAATCTCTTCTAAAATATACATAGAGATTTTGCTCCGGCTCCCGGGAGGGCGTTTCTTGTAAAAGGAGGGTTTTATTTTCAGGTACTATCCTGTTGATCCAAACCCAGTCGGCCCTTCTTTGAAACATTATTAACCTTTTTTGTCTTCCTTATACCCTGATGACAGGAACCTGTCCCGTGTATTGCCCAGAGTGCCTAAAATAATGGAATATTTCATTGTCGGCCTCATTATCATTGATACAATTAAGAGAGAGGTTACAAATAACCTCTCTCTTAAGTCTAATACGCAATACCACTCAAAAATCTTGTTAAAAAACAAGATTTTTACAATACTACAATCTTAAATCCCTTGCGGTTGAAGAACGGAGATGCCAGATGCCTAGTCTTCGACTATAAACAAGGTACCGCAATGGGTTTACTATTCCTCTAATTCGACCTCAATCCAGTCGCTTACAGGTCTCCACCAGCCGTTTTTCACCTGCGCAATAATACCACCGGCTACGCCTTCATGCCGCTTTGGTGAAAAGGTTACAAGACTCCCTTTTCCGGAAGGATAGTTGCTAATAGAAGTCTCAAGGGTTTTTATCAAACCTTCTCTGGTAAGATTTTTTCCGGTCTTTTTCAAAGCCTCGACAAACAGTTGCACGCTTAATCCGTGCTCCACAAGACCGCCTATATTGCTGCCCAATTTTCCATAGTCGGGAAAATACTTTACAATTGTCTGTGCGATTGCACGCATTTCGGGAGTGGCCTCATTCTCATAGCCCGTCATATACTGAATCTTGCCCCAATAAGAACCCATAAGCCCTTCAATATTCTCGTCCTTCAGAAGATCCAGGAGTACGGAGTTGGTAATCGGTTGATTAACCATAATCGGGACAGTCATGCCGACGCGTTTTATTTCCTTGATCGCCACCGCGGCCGGCTGCATGGTCATACCGAAAACCAGGGCCAGATCCGGATCAGCCTGTTTTATCTTGGCCACCTGCACGGCGGCGCTGGGGGAGGTTTCCAGTAAGGCTTCGGCCGCAACGATCTGTATGCTCGATCCTTCCAACTCTTTTTTCAGGCGGTCAAAACCGGTTTTCCCACTGGCACTGTCTCCATAGATAGCGCCTATCTTATGCCATTTATCCTGCTGTATAAGCCATTTCGTAATAGTCCGCATCTGTGTTGCCGTGGTTGGAAACACACTGAAAAGGTATTTCCGGGCGGGAAACATCGTATCTTCCGGTGGTGCCATCGGGAACAACCAGGGAACCATGTTCTCCTCAAAGAGAGGATAGCCTGGTCTGACATACGAGCCAAAACCAAAGAGAACGCAGAACGCTTTGTCTTCAAAGATTAATTTTTTATAATTTGCTACAGCCTGGGCGACATCCATCCCGCTGTCATACGTAATCAGTTTTAGCTTTCTGCCGTAAATCCCTCCTTCGTCATTGGCTTTGTTGAATACGGCTCTGGTAGCATCCGCGGTCTGATTTCCGATAAAGCCTATCGGTCCGGACATCGGCATTGAATACCCCACCAGTATTTCCGTATCTGTTACTCCGGGCGTCGTTACCGCCTCACCCTGTCCGGCGGGAAATATCGCCAAGGGCATGATACAAAGTACAATCAGGATAATAAAAAATTTTCTCATCCTAATCCTCCTTCCTAAAGAAAATATTATTTTAAGACAACCGTACGGTTATCTTTTATTCCATAATTCAGGTTCTAACACCTAAATATGATTCCTGCACTTTTTTATTATTGATGAGCTTTTCACCAGGACCCGAAAGGACAACATTGCCTGTCTCAAGAACATAGGCGTAATCCGCCAGCTTTAAAGCCATGAATGCGTTTTGTTCTACGAGAAGGATTGTGGTTCCTGATTTTTTTAATTCGGAAAGGAAAGAAAATATTTCTTCAACAATGACGGGGGCTAAACCCAGAGAAGGCTCATCAAGGAGCAAAATCCTGGGCTTCCCCATTAAGCCTCTCCCAATTGCAAGCATTTGCTGTTCTCCCCCGCTTAAGGTGGCTGCAATTTGTCTTTTACGCTCTTTTAATATGGGGAAATATCCGTATACTCTTTCCAGATCCCTTTTTATGTCATCCTTATTGCGTCTGCAATATGCACCCAGGCTAAGATTCTCCGCCACACTCAATTCCGGAAAAATCATTCTCCCTTCAGGCACCTGGATAATTCCAAGTCTGACAACTTCATCGGGGCTAAATTTCGATATATCCCTCCCTTTAAATAATATTTGACCATTTTGTATTTTGATCAACTTTGAAACAGCCTTAAGGCAACTGGATTTTCCGGCGCCGTTAGCTCCCAATATTGAAACGAGTGTCCCTGCCTGTACGGAGATAGATACATCGTTTAAAGCCCTCACCTTTCCATATGAACATGAGATCTTATTAAGTTCCAACATATTCCGCTCCCTTTCCCAGGTAGGCCTCAATAACCTTGGGGTTATTTTGAATTTCATCGGGGGTTCCATGTGCGATATCTTTGCCGTAATCAAGGACCGTGATTCTATCCGAAATTTTCATTACCATTGACATGTCATGCTCGACAAGAAGGATCGTGAGATTATA
>JBFMGN010000428.1:0-3984 GCA_040752435.1 Spirochaetota bacterium | reverse complement strand
AGGAAGGGGGGGTGTTTTAAGGAAGGGCCTTTTGATGATCGGAAAAAAATTATGCGGACCCTGTGTAAGGCAGCCGGTGTGAAGTATTTCAGATTTCACGCCCTCAGACATTCAGGAGCTTCACTTATGGCCTCTGATGGCAGGATACCTATTCGATCAATTCAGAAGATCCTGGGACATGAGAATATATCGACGACGGAAATTTACCTTCACTCTTTGAGCGAAGCTGAGAGGGCGGCTATGGAAGTTTTTGAGGAGAAGAGTGGAGGAATTATGAGGGAGGAGAAAAAAGAAAAAGATGATCAAAAGTGAACAAAAAACTGGGCAAGTCCCTCATAAAGTCCCTCATTGATTTTATGAGGGACTTTATGAGAAGGTATAACTTATTGAAAAAGTGGCGCGCCCAGAGGGATTCGAACCCCCGACCTACGGATCCGTAGTCCGTAAATCCCAATTTCCCCACCCCTTGAAAACAAAGCAACTCACTGAAAATATTAATTATCGCCTGGAAAGTTTAAGAGCATTTTGGAGGATATTAGACAAGATTCCGGGCAAAACCACACACCAAACCACACACCGGATTTTCCAAGGATTTTGGGAGAGTGGGGGAGTTATTTCCAAGTGAACAAATTATTTTTCAGAGGAACTTATGGCAGACTCGCCCAATGGGGTCAATCTGGCCAAAGGTAAAAGAGGTGAGATATCGAGGAAGCAGTATTTCTCTTCAGATTAATCCAACATTTGGCTATCTTGGGAGAGTGCTGCTTTCTCCCGATCCTCACAACGTCCATAAGCTTCTTGCTGCTAAATTGAGTATCAGGATATCAGGAACATGCTATCGTTTGACAAGCCAGTCCGTTTCTGAAATAGTATATGTCTAAAATACTATAGAAAAATTACCATCAATTTTTAAAGGCAGGGAAATACATGGATGAGGAATTTGCAAAAGGAATCTATCAGTGAGTAGCTATGCTGCTGATAATCAAGTGACATATGCGTGGCCCCTGGGATCGTCATGCGGGCTAGACTGGATATCCCCTTCTCAAGTGCGGTTTCGTGTGTGGGCACCGCACGGAGAAAGGGTACGGGTCGAATTCGAGAAGGGAACATCGGCAGAATTGTGCAGGGAACCGAATGCACCCCATTTCTGGTCGGCAGATGTCAGCCAGCTTAAGGCTGGCGATCGCTACCGCATTGTGCTCTCTTCCAACTGGAACGATTGCTACCACACCGAGGGAGCAGAACTTATCCGGCGTGATCCCTACGCGAGGGAGGTTGATTTCGATTCTTCCTGGTGCACACTGACCGCCACCCAATTTGATTGGATGGAATTCATGCCTCCCGCATACAACGAGCTTATTATCTACGAATTACACGTTGGCAGTTTCCCTCTGCCGATTGCAGGGAAAAGCGCATTTGAACTTACTTCCGAGCGTCTCGACCACATCAAAGAGCTGGGGTTCAACTGCATCCAGTTGATGCCCGTTACCGAGTTTGGTGGCATATGGGGATATAATCCCCGGCAATTGCTTGCCGTTCATGGGAAATGGGGCAGCGCTCAGCAACTCAAGTGCTTGATTAATCGGGCACATTCACTGGGATTGGCGGTAATTATCGATGTAGTACTCAATCACGGCAGTACAAAACTCAATTCCCTCTGGAATTGGGACGGCTATGGCCCACATAATTGTGGCGGCATATATTTCGAGGGGGAGATTGAGACACCGTGGGGTCGCAGGTTTGCCTTCCATAAGTGGGAAGTGAAGGAGTACCTGAAGGCCGCATGTCGCATGTGGATAGAGGAATACCATGTCGACGGCCTGCGCTTTGATTCCGTTCACAATATGCCCTGGAACCTGCTTCAGGAAATGACCTGGGAAATCAAACGGTATTATCCCGGCAAGATTCTGGTTGCCGAGATTACACCGGAGAATCCTGCCGTAATTAACGATGCAGGGTTTGATTCCTGCTGGATACATGCCGCACACTTCGACTCGCTGAAAATCATGAAAGGTCACAGCGGCGGTGACAACCCGCAAATCCGGCTGTCGCTGCTCAAATCGATGATCAATATGCACAGAGGGTTTCCCAGGTCTTGCAGTGGAATAAATTCAATACTTGGCTCACACGATCAGTGCGGTGATCGTCACGGAGGTCATCAGGACGCGGGGTGCCATCGCTACTATATATCGAGGTTAGGGGGCAGGAATAACTGGCACGCACGAGCCCAGGTCAGGATGTGGTACGCACTTCAGGCGGTGAGTCGCGGGCTGCCGATGATCTTTATGGGAACCGAGACTTTGCAGGACGAGTGGTGGCATGTTGATGATTATCACCGGTTTAACTGGAGATTGATTGAAGATCGCGATATTTTCGCCAAGCAGATGATGAACTGCATGAGAGATGTGAATGCGCTTCGCCTAGAAAGCCGCGGCATGACCTCAGAGAACATCAGATTTGTGCATGAAGATCCTGAGAATAATGTCCTCGGATGGGCCCGCTGGAGCGATGAAGGAGGAAATGTATCCTTGTGCGTGGCACATCCTGGTGAAGGGCAGTGGGCTGGAAGAAATTATGGCCTGTCCACAGGCTGGGGGTCGGACCGCCGGTGGACACAAGTATTCAACTCACAGGCACCGGAATACGGTGGCTGGGATGGGTCGGGAACATGGGGAGAATTAGTGAGTGATTGGGAGGGAAAAATCTGGATCAACCTTCCCAAATGGTCTCTATCGGTATTCAGGCTTCAATAATCGATTCGATATTCAAGATTTAATAATATACTGTGGATGGTTAATTTTTAAAATTTTGTATGAGCCATGTTGGTGGACAAAGCTCCTTTTACCACACAGATTCCCTATTTGCCATATGGTGCGTGGAAGGTAGCTCAAGCCCAACCCTGCCATTGTTACATTCGATATAATCATTCTCCTCACTCCACAACAATCACATCCTCAGCTTCAAGTCCTTTCTTTCCCTTTATCACTGAAAATTCTACCTGATCACCTTCTTTTAGTACCTCATTCCTATTACGAATGGCATTTAAATGTACGAAAATATCTGCTCCACCGCTTCGCTGAATAAATCCATAACCTTTAGTTGTGTTGAACCATTTTACAGTACCAGTTTCACGATCTGCCATGATTATTTATGTCTCCTTGTTTAGAATAGGATACCACTACCGAAACAATAGTCAATAATTCTATAACGGATGTTTTGGAATTGTAAAGGAAAATGATTTAGCTGGTTTCAAAACATAGGGAGTGATACAGATTGTACCGGATTATTTAGATTAATCCGAAATCTTATGCTCTTCCATCACTTGCTCTCTGAAAATCTTTGAGGGCTTGAAAGCCACAACTTTTCTTTCCTTGATCATTGCTTCCTCGCCGTTCCTTGGATTTCTTCCTACTCTCTGATTTTTCTTCCGGACATTGAACTTTCCGAATCCTCTTATTTCGACTGATTCTCCCTTAGCAAGCTCATCCCTTATCAAATTCATGGTGTTTTCATATACCAGCTTTGCCTTCTGGAGAGTGATATCCGGAAACTGGTTCCAGATAGCCTTGATTATTTCTTCTTTGGTCATTATGAGGGCTCCTTAATAGGTTGACATTGATTGAAAAAGGATTCCTGTTGGGCAGAATGATACTGGAAAATGACTTCCTATGCAAGAAAATAGATTTGCAGAATGTAAGGAAAATAACAACTTAAACTACATAAGCAGAGGAATACCCACTCGGATAGAGTAAGGGATTAGGAATACCTTCTCCGCCAATTCACGCTTCCTGATTGTTCAATATCTCAATAAGTTGCTTTCTCAGTTAGAGCAAATTTTGGCAAGTTATGTATATTCTTATCAAAAAAAGTGCACACAATGAGTGCACACAATACGGCCATGAAGAAAGAAAATGAATGCCCATAGATAGGTTGGTGGCTTCCATTAAAGCCTCAGATCTGGAACTTTAACTAATGGGATATTTT
>JBFMGN010000427.1:0-3986 GCA_040752435.1 Spirochaetota bacterium | reverse complement strand
CGCCGGCTCACTGGCTTTTGGCCGTGGCGGTGGTGATGGTGCTGCCGCTGTTGATTGTGTTTGTTTTTGCGCAGGAACGCATTATCGAGAGTACTGCCCAAACCGGCATTAAGGGATAGGAAGAGAGGGAGAAGAAGCAAACCTTATGTTAAAAATCGGATTTGTTGGTCTGGGAACCATCAGCCATGAAAATATCTTAGGCTATCTTGACTCAAAGGAGACCGAAGTCGTTGCAGTCTGCCGGCGAGATGAAGAGGCGGCCAGGCAATGGCTTCGTAAGTGGAAACTTCCCAATGCTCGATATTATAAAGAGCTTAAGATTATGCTGGAAAAAGAGGAACTGGATATTGTTGAAATTCTTACTCCCCATTATCTACACCATTCAATGGCGCTTCAATGCGCACAGGCAAAAGTAAAGGGAATCAGTCTCCAGAAACCAATGGCTCCGACTCTGCTTGAATGTGATGAGATTATTGATGCGTGTAGAAAAAATAATGTTAAGCTTAAGATATATGATAATTTTGTTTTTTATCCGGTCTATATAAAGGCAAAAGAGCTCATTAATCAGGGTTTGCTGGGCGAACTGATATCAATCAGGGTAAATACAATGGCGGGAATCAAGGAAGGTGCGCCCTGGCCCTGGGCTTGGGCGCCCGGGACCTGGTCGATGGACCTGAAACGCTCCGGTACAGGCCCGTTGGTAGGGGATGATGGTTTTCACAAGTTTTCTCTGGCCCGGTGGTTTATGGCAAGGGATTTTGAAAAGATAAGCGCCTGGATCGACCCGGAAACTCCCTTAGATGCACCGGCGATGATACGGGCGAAATTCAAGCCTTTACCCGGAGATATTCCCAAATATGCGCAGATTGATTTTTCATTTTCAACAAAAATGGCGCTGCCGTGTGATTTTTGGCTCGATGATTTTGTTGAAATATTCGGTGAGCGAGGGATCATGTGGATTAACCAGTGTTCTGCCGGAGGAGATAGAGACTTTTTTAAGGCTTGTGAAATGTCAAAGAGCCCTGTCTTCCCACCGATTGTGACCTTCCTTAACGGCCAGGTAACAACATATCTGGAAAATATAACTCCGGCGGAGAGAAACTGGTCAACCTCTTTTATGGCTTCTACACGGCATTTTATAAAGGTTCTTAAAGAGGGCGGTGAGCCGATTTATACCGGGGAGGAAGGCAAGGAAATTACCCGCTCTACGATAGCCTCTTATATCTCCGCTCAGGAAAACCGGGATGTTTATCTGCATGAGATTACAACTGAAGCGGAAGTAAAGAAAAATTTTAAAATCAAAACAAATTTTTGCAATATCTAAGGAGAATTTCAGAGTGAATGGCAGGACAAAACTAAAAAACTTAATTGATAACGGCGAAATGGTGATTGCCATTGGTGCACACGATGCTTTTTCAGCCCGGCTGATTGAACAGGCCGGTTTCAACGCGGTTTATATCGGAAGTTATGTAACCGAAGCAGCGTTCATGGGTAAGCCGGACCTGGCTCTCATGCCTAAAACGGAGAGACTTTTGATCGCCCGTAACATTGTAAAAGCGGTGAACCTACCCGTAATAGCAGATATGGAGGAGGGTTACGGCAATGCTATAAGTGTTATGGATGTGATACGTGATTTTGAAGCTGCCGGACTTGCCGCTGTCCATATTGATGATGAAGCGATGCCTTCAAAATGTCCGTTTATAAGCGGCATACCTCCCAACAAGCTGATTTCTGTTGACGAGATGTGCGGCAAAATTAAGGCTGCCAAAGAGGCGCGCCAGGATCCGAATTTCAAAATTATCGTTCGTTCAGATGTGATTGGCACAGTCTCTAAGGATATCTATTATCGCGACCATATGATCGAGGAGGTCGTTCAAAGGAGTAACGCCTATGCCCGAGCAGGGGCTGATGCAATTTTTGTTATGGCGCTTAATGTTGATGAAGTTAATTATTTTGCAGAAACGATAGAAGCTCCTCTCGTAGGTATCTTTGCAAGCGTGGAACCTATAGCGATCAAGGAATTTGAAAAGGCATCCTATCAGATGGTTATTGGTTCACTGGTCGGCCTTTATATGGCTGCAAGAGGGATGATTGACGGTTTGCAGGCATTGAAAAAGACAGGGGATTGGAATGCTGTTTTGGATAAAATGATAGATGATGAAGAATTTTTCAATATCGTCGGAATTCAAGAATATGAAGAGATGTATAAGCGATTCGGAATTCCCTGATCAGTAGTGCTTTATTAATGGTACTAAGAAGGTGTTACCTTTTTTTAAGATTTGAATAAAGGGTAGAGAAATGGCAGGATCGAAAAATTATATGATGGAAATGACATCCAGGGAAATCATGGATAAAATTAAAACGTGCGATATAGCTCTGGTGCCTGTTGGAAGTCATGAGATGCACGGTTATCATCTTCCTTTAGGCTGTGATAGTTACCAGGGATGGCATATCGCAAAACGGGCTGCAGAAAAAGCCGACGTTTTTTTTACAAATGTCGTCTGGACTGGTTATTCACCTCATCACGTGCACAATCCTGGCGAGGGTATTGGAACCATAACACTGCGGGCCGAGACTCTTCGAAGAGTGCTGTATGATATTGCTAAAAGTTTAATCTATACCGGAATAAATAAAATTATCTATGTCAATTATCATGGCTCGAATATAAAAGTCCTTGATGAGATTTTACGACAAATTCGATATGAAACCGGTGCTTTTGTCGCAGTTTATGCCCATTCTCTGGAAGGCAACTACAAGCTCTTTCAAGATATAATCGATACATTACCAAAAGATGTTCCGCCTGCCTGGCACTCGGGGCAATGTGAAACCAGCCTCATTATGGACTGTGAACCGGAACTGGTGAAGATGGAGTTGGCCGTTGATGATACGGCCCATGCCCCTGTTTACCTCGGTCCTAAATTCTTTAAAAATGACGGATATCCACACGTCACATTCGAAGGCGCAGAGAATATAACTATTCCAATGGATCATAATGAATACTGCGACACAGCCACAATTGGAAATCCTCACAGGGCAACACCTGAATTAGGCGCTATTCTCATGAAAAGAATGGTTGATCATCTGGCCAGCTTTGTTGAAGAAGTGAAAAACATTCAGGTAAAGGTGAAAGCCCGCGATAACCCCAATAGAGCGTATTAAAGTGCCGGCGAAAAAAACAATCCTTCTTATTGCCACCCTGGATACCAAAGGTGAGGAAGCAAACTATATTAAAGAAAAAATCGAGCAGGCAGGGAAAAGAGTTTTAATTTTAGATTGCGGCCTGGCAGGGAAAGCACGGTGGGTAAAGGGAGACATCACACGTTATGCAGTTGCCGGGAAAGCTGGAGTTTCTTACAAAAAATTGCAAAGTTTAAGCCGGATAGAAGCTGAGGAAGCAATGGCAAAAGGATTAGCAAGCCTGGTCAGGGAACTTTATAATAGTAAGAAATTTGATGCCGCTCTGGGAATCGGCGGATATGATGGTTCATTACTGGCATCCGCAGGAATGAGAGAACTGCCTGTAGGATTTCCAAAACTAATACTCTCAGCTATGGCATGCGGAGATATAAAGTTCGGCGAATATGTCGGGACGCGGGATATAACTATTATGCCTTCGGTCTACGATCTCGTGGGGGTAAACTCCTTAACCTGTAAAATCTTCGACAATGCCATAGCGGCTATATGCGGTATGGTGGATCGAAATGTAAAACCCGGGGTATCAGCCCGTAATCTCATCTCTCTGACAATGTTTGGGCAGACAAATCCGTGCGGCGCCTGTGGTAAAAGAATGCTTGAAAAAGAAGGATACGAAGTGGTGGGGTTTCATCCCAACCAGGTGGGGGGGACAGCCATGGAGGAGATGATCAAGGCGGGTGTTTTTTGTGGAGTATGGGATTTGACCACCCAGGAAATAAGTGAAGAAGCGGCTTTTGGAATACAGCCGGCGAGATCTGGAATGCTTACAAAAGAATCGGCACATTTCATCC
>JBFMGN010000426.1:0-3995 GCA_040752435.1 Spirochaetota bacterium | reverse complement strand
CCTTTGCATCAATAAGTGTTTCCGGACCCGAACAGCGGATTTCCGAACAGTCCATCCCTGAACTCGCACGCATCGTGAAGGATACCTCCGTACAAATATCCAGAAGGATGGGCTATAAAGGCTAATTTCACGTTTGATCAAAATATCCGGACTGTAAAAGGTCGGATATTAAGAATATTTAAAGGGTGCCTCTAAAAACCATATATTTTTTACTTCGTAAAAAATATAATTCCTTAAGGCGGCAAGCGGTTGGTGCCCTGAATGGGAGGTAACCTATAAGTAAATAGAGGTTTCCCAATATTAATTCTATTTTATCAGGAGGATAGGTATGAAAAAAAGATTAGTAGTCCTTATGATGGCTGTATTACTTATAGCAGTCATCCTGCCCGTACAGGCGCAGAGTAAATTCAAAATCCGGTTCTCTTCAGTAAGTGTGCCGAATGATGCCCATACTAACGCGATGTACACTTTTAAAGAAGAACTGGAAAAAAGCTCCAACGGACAAATCAGTGTGGAAGTGTATCATTCCGGCCAGTTATTTACCCAGGAGGCACAGAACCCCGCCCTTATCAGAGGAACCCTGGAAATGGCATATACGGACCCAAACTGGATCGCCGAATACTACCCCTCAATGTCCATGTTTACGGCCGGTTATGTTTTCAAAAGCTATGATCACATGACAAAAGTCTTCAACGGGGATATCGGGAAAAAGCTTTTCGACGATATTGCCAAAAAAGTCGGTATCCGCCTTCTTGGCGCTTTTTATCTTGGGACAAGAGAGCTGAATCTCAGGGATATCGGCAGGATCGTAAAGAGGCCGGAAGACCTTAAGGGAGTTAAACTGAGAATGCCCAATTCTCCCACATGGCTTTTCCTTGGCAAGGCGATGGGCGCCAATCCTACCCCGTTAAGTTTTACCGAGCTGTATCTGGCCCTTAAAACGGGAACCGTAGATGGACAGGATAATCCTCTCCCGACGGACAAGAATGCAAAATTCTACGAAGTTACAAAGTATATTATCCTTACGGATCATTATGTCAACCCGCTCTTCCCGACCATAAATGAGGCTTTATGGCAAAAGCTGGGGGTGGATCTACAGCAAAAAGTCTATGCGGCGGTTGAAAAGGCCCGGGCGGTATGCGATACGACCAACCTCAATGCAGAAAAAGAGCTGGTGGATTTCTTTAAAAGCCAGGGCTTAACGATTATTGAACCGGATAAAGAGGCATTCATTACACAGGTTCAAAAAACCTACCTGGATGACAAGGAAATGACTAAAACTTGGGATATGGAACTGTTTAACAAAGTCAAATCAATGGCCAGGTAATCTTACGCCGCCTGACTTCCGGCCTTCCTTCCGGCGAGGGCCGGATTTTTTTTTACGAGGATATCATGACTCTGAAAAACGTACTAAAGCGAAGCGGGATATTTATTCTCGATCTTTTCGAAGTGTATATCCCGGTTACAGCATTTCTGATCATGTTCTGCATCTTTGTCCTTCAAATATTTTTTCGCTATTTTCTCAATCACCCGTTAACCTGGCCGTATGAAGTAACTCTCTTCGGATATATCTGGACGGTACTTTTGGGTGCGACCCTCGCCCGGCGATACGGCACCCATGTTGTTTTCAGCATGCTCTACGATAAGATTTCCCCCCTCGGGCAGCTTGCCTTTCGCCTTGGAGGAAACTTTCTTATTTTAGCAGCATTTTCCATCTCACTTTATCCATGTTACAGCTACGTGGAGTTTATGAAAATTCAGCGTTCCGCGGCTTTAAGAATTCCCTTCAGTATTGCTTTTGCCCCCTATATACCTTTTGTGATTCTTATTATCGGCCATACGGCTTACGATATTGTCGCTGATATTCGCAAGCTCGTGCGGAAGGGGAGGTGATATGAGTATTGCCCTGATTGTTGTTATCGTTATTTTTGTACTCACTTTTCTTCTACGCCTCCCTATTGCCCTGGGAATGCTGTCAGCCGGGGTATTTTACCTGCTATTAACCGGTCAGGATATCGGGCTGGTCGCGGACCAGGTGTTAAGCAATCTCTTTGCAAAAGATATTCTTCTTGCAGTTCCCCTTTTTGTCTTTACCGCTATGGTAATGAATTCCGGCAAAGTTACCGACCGCCTTTTTAACTTTGCCAATGTGCTTGTCGGTCGTTGGAAAGGCGGGCTGGGGCATGTGAATGTCGTTGCCTCCCTGATTTTCTCGGGGATGACCGGCTCCGCCATCGCGGATGCTTCGGGACTCGGCATTATGGAGATTGATTCCATGCGCAGAGCCGGGTATGACGACGGGTTCAGTTGCGCTATTACGGCTTCCTCGGCGGTTATTGGACCGATATTCCCGCCCAGCATTCCCATGGTTTTTTACGCCATGCTTTCCGGCACTTCCATCGGTGCACTCTTACTCGGCGGGATGATACCGGGGGTTTTTATTGCTGCAGCCCTTATGGTGTACGTGGCGATAATTGCCAATATCAGGAATTACCCGAAAGGCCCGAGGTATGCGCTGAGAGATTTTATCATCTTTACCATAAAAGCTATTCCGGCTTTGTTGACGCCTGTTATTCTGCTTTTGGGAATCTACACCGGAATAATGACCCCAACTGAAGCCGGCGCAGTGGCGGCTCTTTACGCGTTGGTTATCTCAATATTTGTCTACCGGGCTATGGGCTTAAAAGAGCTGATAAAGGTTTTAATCGAAACCGTTAAAACCACCGGCAGCCTCGGTCTTATAGTCGGTTCGGCGTTTATGTTTTCATATATCGTTGCATCGGAACATATCCCGGACTATTTCGCAAATCTTCTGATGAGTATTACATCAAACAGATATGTTCTTTTTTTAATCGTCAATATCATTTTTCTGCTTCTTGGAATGTTCATCGACACATCAACAATTACCGTAGTTTTCATACCGATGGTTCTTCCCCTAATTCAGATGCTCGGTATAGATCTTGTACATTTCGGAGTCGTTATTGTTCTCAACATGATGGTGGGACTTCTGACCCCTCCCTTTGGGATGTTACTTTTTATTGTATCCGGTATTTC
This sequence comes from Spirochaetota bacterium, assembly GCA_040752435.1. GTDB lineage: Bacteria > Spirochaetota > Spirochaetia > SPDA01 > JBFMGN01 > JBFMGN01. The sequence continues at coordinate 941 of JBFMGN010000426.1, read as the reverse complement.
CGGCGCCAAACTGCAAATTATAATAAAAGAATCTCTGCCTATGATACTGGTACTTATTATCGTACTCTTTATCCTGACCTATATTCCGGAAATAATATTATTTCTGCCGAATCTTATCGGTAAATAAGATTACACAAGGAGAGCACAAAATATATGAATAATAAATTGAAAGGCGTCATCCCGGCTCTCATAACCCCTTTAAAGGAAAATAGAACAATAGATCTAACTTTACTCGAAAGGCAAGTATGTTATCTGGTCACTGAAGGAGTCCATGGTTTTTTTGTAAACGGTACGACGGGCGAAGGACTGTACCTGGCAAAGGAAGAACGAAGGCTCGTACTTCAAACCGTGAAAGATGTTTCCAAAGGCCGCACGTTTATTTGCGCCGCCTGCATTCAACCCTCCACTGAACAAACAATACGGGAAATTGAAAACATTGCGGATATTGAGCCGGATTTCATAGTCGCCGTAGTACCCTTATATTATGCTGTCAGCCAGAGCACGATTATACATCACTTCCGGCAGATAAGCAAAAGTTCTCCCAATCCTCTTGTGCTCTATAATATTCCCCAGTGTACAGGCAACCGGCTGGAACTTGAAACCGTACTGGAATTATCGGAGCTTCCTAATATCGCAGGCATAAAAGATTCCTCGGGGGATTTCAGCTCCTTTTCCCGGGGAATGTTTTTGAAAAAAAACGGGTTTCGCTGGATCCAGGGGGAGGACTATCTCGACGGCCCATCCTTAAGCTTAGGAGCGCCAGGAATTGTGACCGGTTTGGGAAATATCTGGATTCAACCGTATGTCAGAATGTTCAAGGCTGCCGAAATAAAAGATGCGGCGGAGATAGAAAACTGCCAGAAGCAGATAAACCAGTTGTATGGAATCTTAAGAATCAACGGAATACAGAACATCGCGGCTATTAAGGCCGGGACTTCACT
>JBFMGN010000425.1:0-4005 GCA_040752435.1 Spirochaetota bacterium | reverse complement strand
TAAGTTTTTCATTCTGGTCATTAAGATGGGCGTAGCAGTTTTCCATGAAATCAGCCGCGTCTTTATCCAGTTCTTTCCGGCTGTTCTCGATACTGTCAATTGTCTTCTTTGTCTCTTCCGCCAATCCCTTGTACTCCGTTGCCTTCTGTTTTGCAGTGGCAACACCTTCCTTCAAGACCGTCAGTTTTGTGTACATGTCGGCATGGGTTGCAGCTTCCTCCAGGTTCTTAAACACCTCGTCCAGGTATTTGTTCCCCTCTAGTAGAAAACTTTCCTGAAAGGAAAGTACATAACCCCGCATATTATACATCGTGAGGAGGGAAGACCGCTCCACATTGTTGGCAATGGCGACTTCCGGCACATATTCATCCTTCATTGAGACCGACTGGCGCTGGATCTGCAGCATATTCAGGATTGCAATTCCACCGACAATCAGTACCAAAAGAATCACCAGTCCGAACCCCAGGGTCATTTTTAAGCCCAATTTCATATTTTTTAACATACTCATACTCCTTTTGAGAATTTTTTCTCAATCGTGCTACTATTATGTATATAATAAAGAGCACTGATTTTCAAATTTTTTTTTACTGGAGAGAATTCACGTATCCACCCGGTTTTCAGTTTTATTGACTTCTTTTTTAAGAACCGGTATGCTGTTTTATAAAAGGATCGGTTATATGAAAATTGAACAGAAAGGCTTCGGAAAAACCTATGATGGGCAGGTGGTCGATTTTTTTACTATCTCCAACAGCCATAAGTTGTCTGTATCAGTTATGACATATGGAGCAATTATGACCTCTTTCAAAGCCCCTGATAGAAGGGGTGATGTGAAAGAGATTACCCTGGGCTTTGATACGCTGGAGGAATACCTGGCCGAACACCCCTTTTTCGGTACTACTGTGGGCAGGTTTGCCAACAGAATAGCCGGGGCGCGCTTTGCCCTGGACGGAAAGGAGTATGTCCTGTTTCGCAACAATGGGAACAATTCACTCCATGGGGGCAAAAAAGGCTTTGATAAAGTACTATGGAAGGGAGAGGTGTTCGAAGGCAAAGCGAATTCCGGTATCCGGTTTGCATATGTCAGTCCGGATGGTGAGGAAGGTTATCCCGGAACCCTTACCGTAGCCGTAATTTATACCTTAACCGAATCCAACGAGCTGATTATTGAATACCAGGCGGTAACGGATAAACCGACGATAGTCAACCTTACGAATCACGCGTACTGGAACCTGGCAGGGCCGGAACGCGGGACCATATACGACCATGAACTGCTTCTGTATTCAGATCAATATCTGGCGGTTAACGACGAAGTGATGCCTACCGGAGAGCTCAAATCGGTTAAGGGGACACCCTTCGACTTTACCAGGTTCAAATCAATTGGAAAGGATATGGCCGCGGTTGGGGGATATGACCACTGTTTCGTCTTAAGAAAGTCTGCTCTAAAACCGGCTCCTGCGGCTGAGGTGTACCACCCGGCGAGCGGCAGGCATATGGCTGTGTACACAACCCAGCCGGGTATCCAATTCTATACCGGGAATTTCCTGGACAACATTCGCGGTAAAGGCGGTATCCGCTACAACAAACAGTGTGCCTTTTGCCTGGAAACCGAGGGGTTCCCGGATGCCGTTCATCACGAAAACTTTCCTGCCTGCGTGTTACGGCCGGGTGAGATTTACAATCATATTACCAAGCATACCTTTTCTGTAAAAGAATGAATCACTACGGGCTTACGCCCGTAGTATCTTCGTTCCGAATGGTACGGCCTTCGGCCGATTGTCGTATCGCCTTGTCCATGGGCATCAGCCCATGGACAAGGCGATTAACGGAATAAAAACTAAGCACATATTTCAAAGAACTGTAATCATACTTGAATGATTATAAAAAAAGTATAATAATGAAAGTATTATGAAACAATTCATTTTTGATCGCCTGGTTGACCGCGAGAATATCTGCAACCTCAGCCAGGAGCAAAATATACTTAAAAGGTATGTTACTCAGAAAAAGCACGTGGTGGTGTACGCACCCCGCAATTATGGAAAGACTTCGGTAGTGAAAAATGTCCTTATCGAAGAGTTTCGCAGGATAAATAAGCGCAGTTTCATCTTTTTTGCCGATCTCATGGAAGTGAGAAACATGGAATCTCTTGTGAGTCGCCTTATAGCGGCTTTTGAGCGCTCCTTTGCAGAGTCCTTCCCTTTGAAGAACTTGATGGAAAACGCCAAACGCTTTATAGCTTCACTCAAGCCGGAAGTTTCGTTTGATGAGCTTACCGGTAAGCCTGCTCTATCCTTAAGGATTTTAGAAAGACCCGACCGCGAAACTCTCCAGGCCATTTTTGTCCATTTTGCCAAAATAGCCGCGAAGATTCCTTCTTTGATAGTTCTGGATGAGTTCCAGGATATAGTCCATGTGAAGGAATCTCTAGGCATACTGCGAGAAGCATTTGAACAGATAGAGGCCGCCTCTATTATTGTGCTGGGATCAAAAAGGCACTTGCTCTCTGAGATATTTGCCAAGCCAAGCGCGCCTTTAGCGGGATGGGGCACTGATCTTGAGTTCAGCCCCATTCCTTACGATGACTACCATGCCTATATTAATGAAAGGTTCCGGCAAAATGGCCTTACCATCTCACTGGACAATGCCAGGTATCTACAGGACAGCTTACAGCGTGTTCCGGAATCAGTTAACCGGCTGTGCCAGCAGATCATGGACCTCTATAAGAACAGAGAGATCAGCAAGGATCTAATCGCCGTCGCCCTGCGGAAGCTCTTGGAAAACCGTGAAAGCCGCTATGAATTTTACCTGGCGAGGTTTTCAGCCAGCGAAGAAAAAGTATTGAGGAGCCTGGCCAAGATTGGCAAGATAGAAAAACCTTTGTCAAAATCCTTTCTGGCCGAAACCGCTCTTTCTAACCGGACGGTATCACTTGTTTTTAAACGTCTGATGGATACCGGCGTAATAGAAAGAACGAGCGGCGTTTACCGAATCTCCGATCCCTTGCTGGCTGGTTACCTCAAGTATTTTCGCTGATGAAAGCACCCGGGTTTATAAGCTCAGGGCAATTAACAGGTGCTGTTCTAAAGTTCCTTCATTATTATATATCCTAAGAGGTTCTTTCAAAATATAAGCCCCCTTCGAGGGCAAGAAGCTAGGGCAAGCATATGGGGCAGCCCACTTCGAGGGCGAGAAGTTCGGGTCAGCATATTGGGTAGCCACGGAATCCGCGGAAAAACACGGAAAAAATATTAATGGTTGCAGCCTTCCGTATCTTTCCGTGTGCTTCCGTGGCTAACAAATTCTTGTTTTTGAAATTGCCTCTAAAAACAAAAATTTTCTTGACAATCCCTAATAATGGACTATAATATACTATAGGGGTTAAATGAGTATTTTAAGGACTAAATAATGAAAATTTCAGAAACCAAAAGTGATCTAATGACTTTAAGCGAATTAGCCCAGTATTTAAAGCTAGCAGAAAAAACCCTGCTCCGGATGGTTCATAAAGGTGAAATCCCAAGTCTAAAAGTTGCCAGTCAGTGGCGGTTTAAAAGGCAGATGATCGATGATTGGCTGCAATCCCAGATGAAAGGTTTGCCGCAGGATGACCTGGCACATATAATCGGTACGGAAAACAACTTCGTGCCTTTATCACGCCTGACAGGCGAAGATCTGATACTGACAGATATTCATCCTGGTTCGAAGAAGGAAGTGCTGGTTCAGCTTATTGAGCCCCTTGTCAATAAAGGCATTGTGCAGGATAGAGAGGCTTTTCTTTCAAAATTGCTCCAGAGGGAAGAAATGGTTTCAACGGCAATTGGCCGGGGCATCGCCATTCCGCATATAAGGCGTCCCCAGGATAACCCCATAAAAAGACCGGCCCTGGTAATAGGCATCTGCAAGCAGGGTACAGAGTTCGACAGTTTTGACGGGGAACCAACAAAACTGTTTCTCCTTCTCTGTGCAGGCAGCGAAATTGTTCACCTCCGGGTGATGGCGAAAATTACTACT
>JBFMGN010000424.1:0-4018 GCA_040752435.1 Spirochaetota bacterium | reverse complement strand
TACTGGGCTCTCCTGGGATCATTTTTTACCGCCTGCAGGAGAAGTCCGAATTTTGATCGTGACAAGAGATACAGCAAAAAAAAGACTACTGCTGCTATAATGGAGATCAGATAGTAATACTTTAACAGGCCCCCGTGTGTGTCGGCATTCAACAGCGCGCCAAAAAGGTTCAGTGATGGAATCGGTGTGAAACCGGTCAATCCCCGCGTAAGTGAATACCAGACGATTGTCACCTGCTCTAATATGAGGGAGACAACAAGGGTAATGATCGCAAAATAGACACCACTCACTTTCCCGTACATGAGGAAGAGACTCAAAATCAATGCGAGAATCGCAGGAACTACAGTAGAACTGACTACCGCCAGTATCGACTGGGCGATCTGAAAATGAGAGAGAACAAGGGTTGTTACATAAGCCCCCAGCCCGAAATAAGCAGCATGACCAAAGCTTAGGATACCTGCATAACCCCATATCAGATCAAGACTTATCGCAAAGATCCCGAACAGGATAAATTTGGAAAGAACCTTTATCTGATAGTCCCCGGCGAAGGCCGGCACAATCAGTATCAAGATAAAAACGATTGAGAAAAGTTTGATTTCACGATCGAGTCTCTTCAATAGCAGCATCGTTTGTATACCATCTTCCCCAAATCAAATCAGTTTCTTATTTATAAGTGCCGCTTGCACATATACCTATCTGCTCTTCCTGCCAAACAACCCTTGCGGTCGAAAACGGATTACTATTATAGCCATAACAAGAACCAGAATCTGAGCGGTTGTAAGCCGTATGAAATAAGACAGCGCGAAGCGTAAAATGCTTATGGCAAAAGCCCCTCCGACAATTCCGAACAAATTACCGACGCCACCGAGTATTACCACTAAAAACGATTGTGCAAGGAATGTTTCTCCCATTAAAGGATTAATTGTTATGATTGGCGTCATAACGGCACCTGCAAAACCTGCCAGTACGGAACCAAGCGCAAAGGTCCAGTGATCTACCCGGATTACGTTGATCCCCAATGCTTCGGCCATTTCCCTGTTCTGCATGATTGCCCTGCATTTCAACCCGAAAACCGTTCGCTTAAAAAGAATAAAAAGAAAAAACAGAATAGCTACTGTTATAAGGATGAGGTAAACTCTGCTCCTGGGGTATTCGATACCAAAAATTACAAAGCGGCCGTGCATGGGATTGATGATGTTTTGATTACCCACTCCGAATATCAACTTTACAATCTGCTTGATTATGATACTGATGCCCCACGTGGCCGGCAGGGTTACAAGAGGGCGGGTGTAAAATCGTTTGATGATAAAATACTCTAGAATCAATCCTACGATTCCAACCAGTAAAGGAGCTGCGATAATACCGACCCAGAGGTTAAAACCAAAGTTCTGAAACATGAGAGTAAAATATGCTCCCAGCATGAAGAACTCGCCGTGTGCCATATTGATAACACCCATCAATCCGAAAATGATAGAAAGACCGATGGCGCCAAGCATGATGATCATGGCGGAGCTGATTGAATTCAATATCTGGACAAAAACTAGTTCATTCATGCGAAATTCCCTTTTCGAGCTTTACTAAGTTTACTACTACGCTTTTAACAACCGCTTTCTAAATAAAGTTTATCTCTCTTGGAACAACAATGTTCCCTAAGCTTCCGTCGGCGATGACAGAAGCATGGGAATTACAGCTATATTTTCCGCCAGAAATTGAACATATTAACCCTGGTTTATCTATTGGTGCACTTGGGATCAGGAGGAATAATACCGAAATCTTCGACAATTTCGAACAGCGGCCAAATTTCTTTCTTACTCACACCGATGAAGGACCTTAAATGTGTGTAATGATTATCGGGATCAATCCATATCTCCCCGGCAGGCGACTTAAAGTGCATTCCTTCTAGAGCCTTTGCAACCGCGTCTTTATCCTTTGTGCCCGCTTTTTCCAAAGCCTGGGTGTAAAGGTGAATATTGTTGTACATATTCACTCCGAACAAGTCGACCAGATCATCCTTACCGGCTGCCTTATGGTAATTGTCTAGAAATTTCTTGTTTTCCGGTGTGTCAACTGTCATAAAATAGTCAGCAAAGGCATAGATGCCATCCGCCGATTCTGGATCCATTCCGATTGTACTGGATTCGGTGAAACCCGATGCACAATAAGCGATCTTTTCTTTCAAGCCGAAATCAACCCACTGTTTGGTGAAGGTAACGCCGTCGGTTCCAGCCACGAGAGGGATCAACGTATCCGGATCGGCCTCAACGATTCTCCTGATCACATCACTGAAGTCTGGAATCCCGAAACCTATGTATTCCTCACCGACGATGATTCCACCCTCACGCTTTATAATCTCTTTTGCCAGAGCGAAAGACTCGCGCGGCCAGGCGTAATCCGATCCGAGCAGATAAAACTTTTTTCCGAATTTCTTGATGATCCACGGAATAAACTCGCCGAACTGCTGGTTGATCACCGCCCCTGTGCTGAAGTAGTACTTGTCGCACAAACCGCCTGCATCGTAGGTGGGATTCATGTAAATGACCTTTTTCTTCGAGGTGACGTTGAAAACAGCCTGGCGAACCGATGTAAAAAGAGTCCCAATTATCGCATCGACTTTGACCTGATCAATGAGTTTATTCGCCTTCTGCGCTCCGATTTCGGGATTAGTGGCCGTATCTTCTACGAAGTACTGGATGAAAAATTTCCCATCGGAGTTGTTATATTCTTCGATTGCCGCCTTGGCGCTGTTGAGCATTGAATCACCGAAAATCGATGCCATCTGAGTGAGGGGGATAAGTAGTCCGAGCTTGACAGATGTCTTCCCCTCGGTTGCGGTCTCCTTCTTTCCACCGGCAAACACGGTTACACTGAAGGCAAGAATAAAAACCGCTAGCATTAGAATTAAAACCCATTTTGCTTTCCTCATAACTTTCTCCTTTCAATAAAATTTTACGAAGAGCCTGTTAAAGCTATTCGTTTTTTTCAATAACGTTAGAATTTATGGCAAAGAATACTATTTCACGGGTATAAGAGTTATGTAAGCGTGCTCTAATATTTTTTACAAGAACTTCTGATGCGGGCAATTTAGAATCCATTAAAATATAATGGTCGAATACAATTACATAGACGTAGTGTTCCAACATACAACGATTATGCGGTAGTGTCAACTTAATTGTGTAAATTTTTCAAGAACAAGCTGGTTATTTCTGCCGAGTGGTGCTGATCTCTCCAATGACAATACGAGAGGTTAAGGTTAAGAAAAAAACTTGACAAAAGTCATCCGAATGCATCTCCGCCTTTAAATCGAAATATTGACAATCTGGAAAAGGCAAACTAATATAACCCTGACAAGAATAATGCCCGGATGGTGAAATTGGTAGACACGCTAGATTCAGGGTCTAGTGGCTGTATGGCTGTGGGAGTTCAAATCTCCCTCCGGGCAGATTTCCCAGTGGAGGTTCTGTCAAGCTGCACTCGGCATACGCTGCAAGAAACGTTGCTATCCTACCCCAGGGCGGATTCCATCCGCAGCCTAAATTAAACAGGCAACTTAAGGCTCTTACGAGCCTGGCGCCGGACTTTATTCCGCCTTCGGTTTGTAGTGTATTTTACTTTCCTACGGAAAGATTCAGTTATCATTTAGAGCTGTTGGCCTTACCTTCCTTAAGGTCATTCTTTTATGGAGCCCAGGAAAACCCCCCTGATGAAGTATCTCTGGATGAAAGGATAGAGAAGCAACATCGGGAGAAGCGCGATTACTACCCCGGCGGTTTGGGCGTTGTTGGCGACGGATAAGCCTGAAGTCAAAGGTGATTCCGTATCTACTACAATGACTTTGAGCGCCTGCTGGAGGGTGTATTTTTCGGGGGAATTAATATAGAGGACAGCCGAAAAGAGGGTGTTCCATTTCCCCACCATTTCGATGAGGGTGATCGTGGCCAGACCCGCGGTGGAGAGGGGCAGGTATATTCGGGATAAAATCCTGAAGGTTCCAGCTCCATCCATGTGAGCCGATTCCTCC
>JBFMGN010000423.1:0-4027 GCA_040752435.1 Spirochaetota bacterium | reverse complement strand
CGGAGTTTAAAGCGTTTAAAGAGAAACAATTCCATCTTTCAACCGGATAATCAGGGACAAGAATTGCAGTAAACCTTTTAGCCTTAAACTGAGCCAGTACCTTCTCGGTTCCCAGTTTTTCCAAAGTGTTATAGTATAACATTCCGATTCCCGCAATCCCGTGGTGCACACACTCAGTGCCGCCGATCTCAATCGCCGCTTCAGGATCTACCCCCTCAGCCTGTACCTTTTTAAGCGCATTGGCGATTATCCTGCCGTCCAGGTGAGGCTGCCGGTCGGGTATGCCGACTTCAAGGAGCCGCACGCCGGCGCCGGAGAGAGCCGATACGGCGTCCGGAAAAAGCAGCGGGGAGGGAAATCCAGCCGGGAGGTAAGCGATAAGGGGAAGCCGCCCTGCTTCTTTTTCTTCCTGAAATATATGCTGAATAAAAGAGTTATCAGCCATTTTACCATTTCCTGGCTGCAAGGCTGGAAAGAAGTACTGCAAATACGATAATGACGCCGGTCAGGATGGATTGCACGTAGGTATTGACTCCGAGTATATTTAAGCCGTTGCCCAAGACCCCCATTATGAGAACGCCGAGGAGTGTACCGAAAATATGTGGTTCGCCCTCACGGAACACCGTCATACCAAGGAAGACCGCCGCGGCTGCATTTAGCATAAATGGATTGCCGGCCTGGGGATGCGCGGAAAACAGGCGGCTTGTCAGAATTATCCCGCCCAAGGCTGCTGCCAACCCTGAAAGACCGAAAGCAAAAAGGCGTGCACGTTTAGTGCTGATTCCCGAAAGGTAAGAGGCCTCTATATTTCCTCCGATGGCGTAAAGCCGCCGCCCATATGTGGTTTGTTCAAGAATAATCCAGACTATAAATACGACAAAAATCATAAAAAAAACCGGAATCGGAACAGGCCCCAATGAACCCTGCCCCAGCCGCTGAAAGACAACCGGCAGGCCGAAAATCGTTGCCCCGTTGGAAACAAGCAGAGAGAGACCACCGTAGGCTGTCATCGTTGCAAGAGTTGCTACAAAAGCGGATAATCCGCCGTATGCAACCAGGACGCCGTTTAAAAAACCGCATAAGGTTCCAAGAACAAGCCCTGCAACGATGCCTGTAAGGGTAGAGGTGCCGCTTTTCAAAAGCAGGGCAGTTACAATACCCACCAGGCTTGCCAGGGAACCGACGGACAGGTCGAAGTCGCCGGTAATCATGACAATAGTAACCCCGGCCGAAACAATTGCGAGAGTGGAAACCTGCTCTATGATATTTCTTAGATTGTTCCATTGCGGGAATGCATCGGGACGTAAGATTGAAAAAGTTATGAATAAGACGATAAACCCGATAATGGTTCCCCATTTTTTAAGGAGAACGAATGGACTGATTTTATTTTCGTGATATACATCTGATTGCAACTTTCCTTTTTTATAAGCTTCAGGCATCAGTTTCTTCCATAACAAAGCGAGAATACTTTTTCTTCGTTTAAATCGACATTGTCGAGAAGTTTCGTTTGCCTGCCTGCGTGCAGAACCAGAAGACGGTCGGAAAGTCCGAGAAGCTCCGTAAAATCCGAAGATGCCAGAAGAATTGCAGCCCCCTGCCCTGCCAGGTCCCTTATAACCGAATATATTTCGTACCTGGCTCCGATATCGACACCCCTGGTAGGTTCATCCAGCATGATAACCAGGGGTTTGTAAAGCAAATATTTTGCAAAAACGACTTTCTGTTGATTTCCACCGGACAGGGTTTTAACCGGGTTATTATAATTTGATGTCCTAAGCTTAACGGATTTTCCAATTTTTTCTGATTCAATTCTGTTTCTGCTATGGTTCAGAAAAGGACCCCAGGACAATTTATTCAGATGAACAAGGGTAATGTTCTCATAGATTGAGCGGTTGGGCACCAGCCCTTGAGCTCTTCTTTCTTCAGGCACGTACACGATCCCGTTTTTTATTGACTCCCTGGGCGAGCTGTGAAAATAACGGCGGTTATCCAATTCTATTCTGCCACCGGTTATCGAAGCTGTTCCGTACAACAGTTTGAGTAATTCCGACCTTCCAGAACCCACAAGCCCCGCTATACCCAGTATCTCACCCTTATGAAGGGTAAAGGAAACATTTTTTATTTTATTGCCGGAAAGCCTTTCAACATTCAGCACACTGCGGTTCCTTAAGCCTGTTATGCCGGCACCATCCTTTTTTCCGGGAAAGGCGGAGTCTATATCCCTGCCGATCATCATCCTGATTAATCCCGCTTTATCAAGTTCTGCGGTTTTTTGTGTTCCTACTACGCGCCCGTCCCGTAAAACGGTGACTCTATCGGTTATTGAGAGGATCTCGTCAAGATGATGAGAAACATATATAACAGTTGCTCCCATTTCTTTGAGATTTTGTATTACTGAAAAAAACCTGGATTTTTCGTTATCCGTCAGCGCGGTGGTCGGTTCATCCATAAAATAGATAGAAGCGGATTCGGCGAAAGCCCGGGCTATGGCGACCATTGAACGGTTTACCGTACTTAACCTTCCAACAGGCACATTCAGCGGAATTTCAACTTTCAGTTTATCAAGGATTGACCTGGCCTTGGCATGCAATGATTTCCATGAGATGGTTCCGATGGATGTATTTGGGTAGGGGTGTCCCAGGAAGATATTCTCAGGAGCATTGAAAAAGTCAATCAGATTCAGCTCCTGGTGAATAAATGAGAGTCCTGATCTTCTGGAATCCCGGCCGGAGGATAGTTCGGCTTTTTTCCCGCGGATGTACACTTCCCCTGCATCCGCTTTCACAACCCCGGCCAGTATTTTGATGAGGGTTGATTTCCCAGCCCCGTTTTCACCTACAAGGCCGTGGATTTCCCTGGGATTAAAACTGACAGATACTTCCTGCAGCGCCTTTATCCCGGGATATTCTTTTTTAAAGTTCTTTATTTCCAATACCGGGATAGTTTCCTGTATCATGATTCCTCCCAGAAATCGGGATTCAGGAGCTGGGTTAGTAAATCCGCCCTATCGTCCAGGACTACATTGTAATTAAAAAAATGTTGTTTTCCTATCTGCCGAACCACCGCTACCACCCTTTTACCGGAGATATAAGCTTCATCAAACAGGATAACCCTATGGGCAATGTTCAGACTTACACGGTAAGAAAGGAGGATCGGGCGATCAGGTCTGATATTGAGAAGCCCGGCTTCTATAGGTGAGGGCAGTATGGACGAGATGATTTCCCGACCTGTTGTCAGTTCCCCCGACACCTTATGGAGGCACGCATATAAGGATTCGCTTTCGTTATACTCTTTAATAACTGATTGGTATTTAGCCGCTACATAAGAACGCTGCAAAATTATTGGATCCTGATTAATAAACCTGAGCCGCGTTAGCCGGCAAAAACGCTTTTCGCTGATTCCCAGTATTTTTTGGATGCGTTCATCCTTGTGGGAAAAATTTTTCTCCACTATCTTCGTTGTAATTTGTACTTTATGGAGCTTCATTTCATCGGCAAAACCGACCAGGCGGATATCCCTGCCTTTCATTTCGCCCGTTGCTACAAATGTACCCACGCCGTGGGTGAAATTAATAAGCCCTTCATGTTCAAGGACCGCAAGAGCCTGCCGCACGGTCATTACTGTGGTATCGAATATAGCGGCCAGTTCCTTCTGGCTTGGCAGGGAGGCGCCTGGGGTGAGGTCGCCGCTCCTTATTTTTTTTCTCAGCCTTTCTGCAATCGTAAGGTAACGGATCTGTTTATTATTCCGCATAACGATAAACACGCCATTCTTATCTTATAGAATTCTATAAGATATATTTTACAGGTAAATATTCCTTTTGTCAATATGTACATAAAATATCATAACATGGTATATAAATATATGCTGTCAGTGGAAAAAGAAAATATAGAAGCTGCTTCGAACGTATTATCCAAAGCATTTATGGACGAAATTATCTTTAAAGCTGTTATCGGTGATGAAAGAGTAAGAGACGATTATCTTAGGCGAATTTTCAGATTTTTAGTACAGCATGGCTTAAAATACT
>JBFMGN010000422.1:0-4030 GCA_040752435.1 Spirochaetota bacterium | reverse complement strand
GACGGAACCCTCGGACAGCCCGACCCCGGCGGGATACCGCCGGGGGCACGCCCGGAGTATTAAAACTATGGTACTAAAATCGAGAGAGAATAATGCGGCAGAGGATTGTCTTGACAGAGGCTAGGCGCCGGGTACAATGGTGAAATCTATGAGGCGTATTAAGAAGAATGGGCCGCCTTTTATAACCGCTGCTTTTAAAAACACGATTATTCTGGCCTCCTCGTCTCCCAGAAGGAGAGAACTGCTGGCCCAGATGGGTCTGCCTTTTTCCGTATTCCCGGTTAATATTATCGAAGATTTCGGCGAGTTGCCATCCATAACGCAGGCGGAAGTGCTGGCACGCGCAAAGGTTGAGGCGCTTGCCCGGCTTTATCCGGGTGATGATTTGTACTGGGGGCTGGGGGCGGATACTATTATCGAGGCGGCGGGAAAAAAGATGGGGAAGCCGGGCGGCCGGGAAGAGGCGAAGGAGTTCCTTTTAAGCTTCTCCGGCCAGCAACACCTGGTAGTAACAGGGCTGGCTTTGTATGTAGGGGATAGGCAGAGGATAGAGGGCACCCATGCGGTTACCGAGGTTTATTTTTCCGGGCTTACCCCTGATATTGTTGACTGGTACCTTGATACGGGGGAATGGGAGGGCGCGGCCGGGGGATACCGGATTCAGGGAAAGGGCGCCTGCCTGGTGGAGGGTATCAAGGGCTCCTATAGTAATGTGATGGGGTTGCCAATCCGCACATTTTTCGATATGCTCCTACGTAACAACTATCCGATAACGGTGTAAAATCGTATTCTGATAGTAATCTTCCGTCAGGTATATCCTTTTTAAGGCTCCCTGCCTGAGCGAGAAACAGAGAAGGATCTATGCTATTCCATTGTAATTTCTTCGCAGTTTGCGAAGATTTACAATCCAGTCCAGATGCGGCCTTAAGGCCGCGATGGAGGTTGACCATAGACAATAAGAGGAGGAAAACTTGGCAGTAGTAACAATGAAAAACCTGCTTGAGTCCGGTGTGCATTTCGGTCACCAGACCAGGCGCTGGGATCCCAGGATGAAAAAGTTCATCTTTGCAGAGAGAAACGGGATCCACATCATCGACCTTCAAAAAACGATAGCGGCCATCAAGGAAGCCTACGAGGTGGTTAGAAAAACCGTTCATGAGGGGAAATCGGTTCTTTTTGTCGGTACAAAAAAACAAGCACAGCAGGCGATTGAAAGGGAAGCAAAACGGTGCGGTATGTTCCATGTCAATAATCGCTGGCTCGGCGGGATGCTTACCAACTTCGCTACCATCAAAAAATCAATTCTCCGGTTAAAGAAAATAGAAAAAATGGAAATCGACGGGACCTTCGATAGTCTTACGAAAAAAGAGGTGTCCCGTTTGAACAAAGAGAAAGCCCGGCTGGAAAAGAACTTAGGCGGTATCAAGGAGATGAAGGACCTCCCTGGTGTGGTGTTCATAATCGATACGCGGAAGGAATCCATCGCGGTGGCAGAGGCTCAGAGGATAGGTATTCCGATAATCGCTATTGTCGATACAAACTGTAATCCAGATGGCATCACTTTCCCCATTCCCGGTAATGATGACGCCATCAGGGCGATTACGCTCTTTACCCAGATTATAGCCAATGCAGTTGTAGAGGCGGATAACGAAATCGGTCTTGAGGTTATCGAGACCCTCCAGGAAGAAGAGCAGTTGAGCGAAGAGGCTGCCTCAGCCGCCGGGGCTTCCGAAGAGAAGGAACTGTTAACGGTCCCCTTAAGGGAGAGGATAGGTGAAACCGCTGCGGTTGAAGAGAAGGTGAATACTTTCACCCAGGAGGATTATTCCAACTATACGCCTGAGGTGGAAGAGAAGAAAGAGATACCGGCCGAAGAAGATGATAAATCGGCGGCCGCACCGATTGTAGATGAAGATAAACTGTATGAGGAATAGGAGTTAAATAGCGTGGATATAAAAGCACCTGATGTTAAAATTTTACGGGAGCGTACCGGCGCCGGTATGCTTGATTGTAAGAAGGCGTTGGTTGAAGCCGGTGGGGACTTCAAAAAAGCAGAGAAGCTTCTAAAGGAACTTGGACTTGCCGCGGCCGCGAAGCGGAGCGGCAGGGCGACAAACGAGGGTAGGATTTTCTCCAGGATAAAGAACTCAAAAGGCTGCCTGGTAGAGCTGGCGTGTGAAACCGATTTTGTAGCCCGTAACCGGGAGTTTATCGCCCTGGGTGAGGATATAGCCGACACGGTCATTAACAAAAACCTGTCCGCTATTTCGCCGGAACTTAAGGATGCGGTTAATAGCGTTTTAAGCCGGATCAAAGAAAATATCATCCTCAGGCGGTTCAAGACAGTGCTGGCCGGCAGTGATGAGCTGCTGATTGACTATCTCCATGGCGAGGGGAAGATCGGTGTTATCGTAAAGATTAAGGCGGAAAAGCCGGAACTGCTTAATAATGAGCGGGTAAAGACGTTCGCTTTCGACTGCGCCCTTCACATTGCAGCCTTCAACCCGAAGTTCCATTCAAAGGCAATGGTAGATCCGGCTTACCTGAAGGAGCAGGAGGAGATTTTTACGAAACAGACAGAAAGCCTCGGCAAACCGGAGAATGTACGGACCGGTATTGTGAAGGGTAAGATGAATAAACATCTTTCAGAGATTTGTTTCGTCAACCAGCCTTTTGTTAAAGACGAGAAAAAATCAGTCCAGCAGGTGGCGGATTCGTTAAGTAAAGACGTGGGTGGGACAATAGAAATTACCGATTATCTCTATTTCAGGGTAGGCGAAGAATTGTAATCCAGAGGGGTACAATATGCAAAGTGTAAAAGCCAGGACAGAAGAAAAAATGAAAAAGAGTATTGCTTCTTTACAGGAGGAGCTTTCCGCCGTCAGAACGGGCAGGGCCTCTGCGGCCTTATTCGAAAAAATCAAGGTCGAATACTACGGCCAGCCGACTCCGCTTAATCAGGTGGCTACCATTTCAGTGCCTGAAGCCCGCTTGGTTGTAATCCAGCCTTGGGACAAGAGCATTATAGGCGAAATTGAGAAGGCAATCCATAAATCAGAATTGTCGGTCAACCCCAGTAATGACGGCAAGGTTATACGAATAAATATCCCGCCTTTAACCGAAGAAAGGCGCAAGGAACTGGTTAAACTTGCAAAAAATACCGCGGAGCAATGCCGGGTCGCCGTCCGGAATATACGGAGAGAGGCCAATGAAGAATTAAAAAAGAAGCAGAAGGATGGTGATTTAAGCGAAGACGAAGAAAAGCGCGGTACCGATGATATTCAAAAACTGACGGATGACTATATTAAAGAAATAAATAGAATTCTGGAAGCGAAAGAAAGAGAAATCATGGAAGTATAATGGCAGACAACCTTTTCATAGACCCTGGTGCACTGCCCGTCCATACCGGGATTATTATGGACGGCAACGGCCGGTGGGCTAAAAAAAGGAACCTGCCGAGAACAGCGGGGCATTTGGAGGGGCTTAAGGTCGCCAAGAGGATCGTAAAGGCGGCTTCCGACCTTGGGATGCAATACTTAACCCTGTATACCTTTTCCACTGAAAACTGGAAGCGTACCGGGGAAGAGATCTCATTTCTCATGTCCCTGATCGGTAAGCATTTGAAAAAAGAGTATGATTTTTACAGGGAGAATCGGATACGTATAGTCCATTCCGGGGATATGGATGACTTACCGAAGAACGTCAGAGAAGAAATTTTTTCGGCAGTCAGGGATACTTCATCTTATTCAGGGTTGACGGTCAATCTGGCCGTCAATTACGGAGGACGCGACGAGATAATCCGGGCTGTAAACCGTTGGATCAAAGACTTTCGAAACAGGGATTCTTTTCCGGATTCCATAACCCAGGCTATTTTCCGTGCATACCTGGACTGCCCGAATCTGCCGGACGCTGATCTTATTATTCGGACGGGAGGAGATAAGCGGCTCAGCAATTTTTTAATCTGGAAAAGCGCTTATGCCGAATTGTATTTCAGCGACAAACTCTGGCCCGATTGGGATGCTTCCGATTT
>JBFMGN010000421.1:0-4042 GCA_040752435.1 Spirochaetota bacterium | reverse complement strand
TTTCCACTGCCCCTGGCTCGATCCCAGCTTTAACCTTCGATAGATCAACGCCCGTAAAAGCCACATCCTGCTCCAATAGCTCGCCGGCTTCCCGTACAAAACTCTGTTCCAGAACAACGAGGTTGAATGCATCGGCGAATTTCATCAGCGCGTAGAGCGTTTTTTCATCGAGGATTGAGCCGAATTTCCCCGACGAGGGTGCAGGCGCGGCTTCTTTAAACCAGGGAAGCGGCGGCAGGGCTTTCGGGCTCAAGTTTCCTATATACACCTGGTTGGGAGGGTAACGTACAACCTGGTCAAAACTCCTTAAGGAGCGGGGCAGGGCTTTCAAATAATCAGAAGCGGGATTAGCCGCCCGCTCCGCCGCGGGAGTCGTACCGTATTCCATACTAAAAAAGGGGCAGTGGAACAAATTGTATGAACAGGCCGTGATGACGGGAATCGAATCAGCCACCAGTTAACTCCCTGACCTTTGCCTTTACTTCTTCGGGGGTAAATTCCTTCGAAAAGGAAGCCGCCTTTTCCCCATCTTTGTAGATTACGATGGCAGGAAGCCCCAGGACCTTCTCCCGGATGGCAAGCCTTCTGTTCCCCTGGATATTCACCTTCCCGAAAACTGCTTTACCCTTTAATTCCTGCTCCAGTGCTTCCACCTGCGGCATCAGATCCAGGCAGGTTTCGCAGGCAGCGCTCCAAAAATCGACCAGAAACAGACCCTTGTGGGAAAGCACCTTCTCGTCGAAATTATCCTTATCGAGTTCTATCATCCTTTTCTCTCCGTACAATTACGAAAGAAATTTCTTTCGGATGGAGGCAACTTCGCTTAAAATGGCATTAACATCCAGCACCATCTCCATCATCCCGATGTTTTTCTCATATACCTCAGGATCAATCTCCTGTTTTATTTCCGGTTCCAAAATGTGATAAGTCGGAAGTCCCAACTGGACTCCGGTCAATGCACCTGCATAAGCCGGATCTCCGGCAATAACGGTTTCGGCGATCAGGCCGCTCGCCTCTGCATCGGCCCCGCCCAGAATTACGAGCAGGTTTTCTCTTCCATACTCATCGGCTAAGGCCTTAACCCGTTTTTGATTCTCCAGGTCCATTGCGCCGGCGGATGTTCAGACAAAGCACTCGGTGGCAGAAAAAACGATTTTCAGATTCTTGCCTGCCAGGCAGGCTTCCACCGCACCGCCGGGTATGCCGTCCCGGTCGCCCAGGATAATTATCTTTTTGCCTTCGAGCATTCTTTTCACCTCCTCTCCCTGCAAGTTTGTTTTGCTATCCACTTAGTTTAATGACGCCCTTAAGCTTTTCATTTTCAATATGGACAAGGTACGGGCTGGCAGGGACATTGTACTTTTCCGCAGCCTTCCTGTACCTGAAAGGATCGAGCTTGATAAGGGGTAGATTAAGTTCCCGGGCCTTGCCTTCCACATAGGGGAAAAGTTCAAGGCTCTCCTCGATAAAAGGAGAATAAAAATATAAGAGGTATTCTCTTCCGACCCGCTTGACCGACTTTCCGTATTCATCAATCTCCGTTAAGGCCTTATCCGCATGGAAGGCGGCAATGGCACCATCGGAAGCAGCCGTAACAACCTGGCGCAACGCCTTAACCCGGGCATCACCGGCTGCAAAAACCAGCGGGCGGTTGGTCTCCATCTTTTCATCGGTAACGATAAAACCGTTTTTCATAGAGACAAAATCACCGATGAAAGCGGTCTGCGGGATGATGCCGACAAAGATAAAGACCCCAGCGCATTCCGCATCCTCCTGGCATCCGGTACGAAGATTTTTCAGTTTAACCTGCTCTACGGTTCCTTCCCCTTCTATGGCAAGCAGCGACCGGTTCCACTTCCATTTCAGCTTTGGGTTTTCCATAGCTCTTTCCGCCATTGTCTTGTTGCAGTCAAGGATGCCCTCGTCATGGACAACGATCATCACAACCTCATCGGCGAAACGGCTTATATAGTCAGCCTCCTCTACCGCCGTATCCCCGCTCCCCGCGACAATAACCTTAGCCCCTTCGTACAATTCTGCATCGCAGGTTGCACAGTACGAAACACCACGGCCTGATAACTCTTTCTCCCCCGGTATCCCGAGCCTTCTCGGTTCGCAGCCGGGAGCAAGGATAAGACTTCTGCCCTTAAAGACGGCATTATTCCCGGCGAAGACAGTATATAGGCCGTTTTTTTCACCGAAGGTTCCTCTCACCTCGGCTTTCTCGATATTGCATCCCATCTTCAAAGCGTGCTCGCGGAAACGCTCCATAAGCTCCTTACCGCCGATTGATTCGGGAAATCCGGGATAATTTTCCATCTTCTCCGTTGTCGCCGCCTGCCCGCCGGGCCGCTTTTTATCAAGAATAAGGGTGGTACGCCTGGCCCGGGCGCCGTAGATGCCGGCTGCAAGTCCGGCGGAACCTGCACCCACAATTACGATGTCGTATAGTTCTTCATCCATCAATATCCGACTCCTGCCAGCTTTGTGATTCCGCTCTGATTTGCACCGCAGTAAAAGGGCGTCAGGTTATCCAGGCTTCTTTCGCAGCCGGCCGGTTCCGGCTCACCCCCGGTCTCTTTCCTTAAACGCAGCCTGTCCCCGCCCGCAACACGGCCTACCCTGGGAATCTTCACCGGTTTCTCGATGGAACCGGTTGATACCAGAAACTTCGCTTCCGGCACATCATCCACCAGGAGCACCCCTTCCGTACCGTCGGGACCGCCGAACTCAAAGGTAAAGGCGACGGCCTTTATCCCCCATCTCTCGCAAGCCTGAAGAGTAAGCATCGCATCGGTGGCTGCATTACCGCCGCCTTCCCAGGCAATGATTACCCCATCGGCTCCGAGCCTCCACACCTGGGAGGCGGCCATGTTGGCAACCCGCTGTTTTTCAAAGTGGGAATGGTTGTGCCCCCGGTCGAATATGACTCCGAGAAAATTAAGAGTTTTTCCGTGCCGCCGGGAAAGCTCCATTACCACCGGCAGATTCGCCTGGATAAAGGAGGGTATCTTGAAGCAGGGCCACACGTAATTCCCGCTTACAATGCAGCCATCCATAACCTCGGTCGGCGTAAGGTTATACGGCACAATGTTGCTCACCTCTTTCCCATACAGGAAAGTGTTGGAATAGGTACCCTGGTTTTGGCACTGGGTGATATAGGCAATTTTCGGTAGGGCCGGATCCACATCGCCGGTAAAATCGAAGATTTCGGTCTTTGCCGGTATGCGCTCCTTGATAAGAGCAGCAATAAACCGTGAACACCTTAACCCGGCCTGCCGCACCGTATCGTCACACTCCACGTCGCTTAAGCCGGCAGCCATTTCCATTTTAAGAATAAGGTTGAAAGTAGCGGAAAAGGGCGAGTATCCCGCTGCCGGCCCTCGCATATCCACGATAGCATCCCTGGCATAGAGGAGACTCGATTTCCCCGCCCAGGGAAGTTCGGCACACTCCATAATAGCCAGGTTGGTGATAAGATGCGTCTTGCCGCTGCCCACTATCATCGGAGCACAGAGATGACCGGGCATAAACTCCCCCTCACCTTCGACCTTTACACCGGCCTGAACCGTATCCAGTATATGAATAATCCGGGCATCCTCCCCCGGTTTAACAATCTCAAGCTGAAGGGAGGCAATCCTCTTGCGCTCATCTGCCTCGAGAAGATGCCGGGTAAGTTCCTGTTTATCGATCGTAAGCATCCCATCCTCAAAGGAAGTCTTCTTCCCAAAGGTGAGATCCTTGACTGTAAAATAGCCTCGTTCCAGTCTCATTGCGTCCTCCCTTGCCCTAGGCTATAGGCACATTGAAGACAGTCGGCTCTTTTATCTCGCTCAAAATGGCTTCCAAAGCTTTTTCAACCAGGCGTTTTCTGAACTCGACTTCACGCTCCCTCGGCAATGAAGGATTTCCGGCCGGGTAGGGGATTCCACCGCCTGTAATGATCCTGCTCACCCCCACTGATTTCGCAACCGAAGGAATGGCCGTTATCAGTGCCGAGGGAATTCCGATCCTTTCGGCTTCTTTTTGCATCGTTGACACG
>JBFMGN010000420.1:0-4043 GCA_040752435.1 Spirochaetota bacterium | reverse complement strand
CCGTTTTATCAACCTTGCTTAACTTCAACTACCTCGAAACATACCCATAAGCGTTCCACTTTACCGGCGTCATTTTCCCCAAGGCCATATCTTTCCAGAGCACAGGCTTTGCAAAGTGCCGTACCTCCTTCCGGAACATGAGATTGATCAATTCCTCATCAGACGGGTAGTCAATTACCGGAAACGGGTTCCAGTCAATTTCTTTATTGCACAAGTCACATAAAGGAATTGTCTTTTGATTTTCCATCCATCCAACCGAAAGTTCCTCTGGCTTATCGCGGACGATCCCTGTTTTCAATTTAATTCACCTCGCTTAAACCATAATCTTGCTTTCACCCCAGGTCTTAAACCAACAATATTATTGCTTTCATCTACCAGATACCAGCCATGCTCATCCTTATCAACCCGCCCATAGAGCCATTGATCACCAAACAATATGCCGATTTTAGCCCCTTTTAAAAAGCCGAACATTCCACTGCTAAAGTTAAGTCCGTCATCGAAAGTCAATTGCAAAATTCCTTCCGGTTCCCAGCGGACAATTTTTTCATACGCCTCCCGGTCAATTTCCCCCGCCGCAAACATTTCCGCCAGCGCTTGCAGCGGGTTCTGGCCGAGATATTTCGACCGACTTTTAACCTTTCCGTGATCCAGGTAGCGCTGCTCCAGATAAGCATACTTTCCTTTCCACCGGATAAACATTTTTACAGCCTCCTCTAGCATCGGACAGTGTCCAAATAACTAACCACTATCCTTGTGTTTTTTTCAGCTTATCTTTTAACCGGTAACTCGCCCCGTTGATGTAAAAGATCCTGGCGTGGTGGACAAGCCGGTCAATAATCGCAGCCGCGACCACCTGGTCGGAGAAAATCACCCCCCATTCATCAAAGTTGTAATTGCTGGTTAAAATGATACTCCCTCTTTCGTACCGCAAGGAAATGAGCTGAAAAAGCAGGTTGGCCTGTTCGTCGCGATCGGGCATGTACCCCAGCTCATCAATAAGATTAAGCCGGAAGTAGCCCAAAAGCCTTTCGGTCAAACTTCCCTCTTTGAACGCGAGCATTAGTTCCTCCAAAAGCTTTTGGGCAGAAATGAACACTACCCGGTATTTAGCCATGCAGGCCTTAATCCCCAGGGCCACCGCCAGGTGCGTCTTCCCCTTATGGAAAGCTTTCCATAAAAGGGGAATTATGCAAAGTGTTGACTTATGCTGAGTTGATGGGCACAAACAAAGCATGGAGCTCATTTATGCCCAAACAACTTTACATAAATGAATACTTTATTTGCAAAAGTTCTGAAGCCATATTAATAGGTCTTCGTCTTCCTGCCAGGCAGGAATGTCATCGGTAACCATCAGAGAATAAGCTTGCTCTAGAGCCAGTCGCTTCATTTCCGAATCGGCCCTGGCATAGATTTCACTCGTTGTTACACTGGCATGACCTAGAAAATCCCGGATATAGACAAGGTTGATATTAGCCTGTAAGAGATGCATCGCCTTCGTATGCCTGAACACATGTGGTGAGATTTTTTCCGGCAAAACTATGTTGTTTTGACGCTTAGCAGCTTCCACATATTTTTTGATGATATAGGCGATTCCAGCCCGGGTCAGCTTCTGATGCCGGCTGTTGAAAAACACAGGATGATCGTACTTGCCAGCTGTACTTAGACGCCTTTCCTTTAAGTACTCCTTTAGCATGCTGGCTGTTTTGGTCATCAGGGGAACATGCCGGATCTTGTTGCCTTTACCTTTTAGGGCAATTGTTGACGGCTGATCCAGTCGAATATCTCTGACTACCAGATTAATTAATTCCTGAACCCGTGCACCGGTATCATAGAGGGTGGTTAACAGCACCAGATCCCTGCGGCCGGCTAATGTTTTTCGATCGGGCTGGTTAAGGATGGCTTTCAAGGCATCTGGTGTCAAGTAGGATACAACAGGCTTTCCGGTCTTTTTAAATGGGATAGATAAAATTCGCTGACATGTCAGCAACCTTTCTGGCGCCTCGGTCTGTACATAACGAAAGAAGGCATGAATTGCAGCCAGTCGCTGGTTGCGTGTTGAGATACTGCAGTGGCGTTCACATTCAATCCAGGAAATAAACTCATGCACAAGAGTGTCGTCAATCTGTGAAAGGGTCAAATGCTCGGGTGCGATTCCTTTTCTTTGTTGACAAAACAGTAAAAGTAACTTAAACGTGTCTCGGTAGGAGGTAATGGTATGGGTGCTCAAGTTCCGTTGGCCGGGCAGCACCTTCGTCAGATACGCAGTCAGTAATTTTGCAAAATCAGTGGTTTTCATAGGCGGTCACCCCCGGGCAGCAGCGCACCAAATTTCTCCTCAACCGTTGCTATGACCTCGGGGTAGAGCTCTGCTGTGAGGCGCAGATAATGCTGGGTGTTTTTCAGTCCGGTATGTCCAAGGTAGGTCGATAGATAGGGTAACGCAACTGACAGGTCAACCCCTGCTCTTACCCACCGTTTCAAGCAATGCACCGCAAAGGTGTGCCGAAAATCATGCAACCGCGGCCCTTTACCCCTGCCACCATGGGAGATGCCTGTCTGCCAAAGGAATCGGCGAAAATATTTGTAGATGGTGCTTTCCTTGTAGTGTCCCCCATGAGGTGAAGGGAAGAAAAAATGTTCAGGTTCGCTGTTTTTATGTATGACCTCCCGGTATGTTTGACATCTTGAACACAGGGAACCGCTCATAGGAACAAGTCTGTCTTTGCCAAACTTTGCATCCAGGATGGTAAGTGTCCCTTCAACTGGGTTAACATCTCTGACCTTTAATTGGACCGCTTCAGAGATTCTTAAACCACAGCCGTACAGGATCCGAAATAGCAGCGGCAAAATGAGGTGCCGGTTTGGGCAACTCATGGACGGTGGGCATTGATCCACCTGGGTAAAGAAGCGTGCCAGTTCTGTTTCCGAAAAAAGATAGGGGTGATAGCTTTCATAACAGGCGCTGCCTGTGCGCTCAGGGTAAATGTACGCATAATATCCAAGCCGCACCAGGTACTTTGCAAGCATTCTCATTATCGTAATTCGGCCATTGTGAGTGCTTTCTGATTCGAAAGGTTTCTTTTCGGTCCACTGCAAAACAAGTTCTTTCGGCAAAGAAACGCTGTTATGGCCAACTGAGGTACAAAAATCATCGAACCGTTTTAAAACAGAAGCTGTTTTCTCATATTTGTAACCCACGGCTTGTTTTTCGAGCACAAAACCCTGGAGCGCACCAGCCAGTGCACTGGAATACGTACGGACGCGATTAGTTTTCCGCATAATTGAACACTTCTTCCGGATCCAGTGCACATTTGCGCAGGCCTTCAAGATCAATTTTCAGGTAGACGCTTGTCGCTAAAACACTCATGTGGCCTAAGATTTCCGATATGACCGGTAACGGTGTATGTTGCTCCAAAAGGACGCTGGCCAGGGTGTGCCTGAGCGAATGCATGCCATGCTTGGAACCTTTGGGCAGTTCGATGCCGGCAAGTCTTGTGTACTTGGTAATAATGTTATGCAAATTGGCGTGGGTGCCGAATGCCTCAAAGGGTGCATTGTGCCGGACAAAAAGATGGGGTGAAGTGGTCTGGGGCCGGCCATTTTTGAGGTAATCAATTATGGCCCACCCAATATCGTCCAGTAACGGATAGCTCACCGTCTGTTTGGTTTTGTGCTGAACAATCTCAATTTTTCTTGCATCCCATTTTAAATTGGAGAGTTTGATGTCTTTAAGATCCTGTACCCGCATGCCCAGTCGGGTCACGATCAACAAGATCGCATAATCCCGTTTGCCCGTTGGATTCCCCCGGTCAATACAATCAAGCATGCGTTTCACATCATCGCTCCTCCAAGCAGACGGGATGCTCGGATAATAAGAATTTTTCACAGAAGGCACATCACTCGAAAGATCCCTGGGATGATAGCCCTTCAAATACAAAAACTTAAGGAAAGTCCTCAGAACCGTCAGCACTGCTGCTACGCTTTTACTGTTGTAGCCAACAAGTGTTGCAGTGTAGTTGGACAATTCCTGCGCGGTCAGTTCA
>JBFMGN010000042.1:0-11762 GCA_040752435.1 Spirochaetota bacterium | reverse complement strand
CCGAATCCGGTGAAACTAACCTGCTGTACGGCGCCGGAGGGTTTGCGAAAATAAATGCAGGCGAATTAAGCTGGTAATAATAATTACCAGCTTTTTGATCTTAAGCTTTTATTAGCGAGGCAATTTCAAAAACCAGAATTTATTAGCCACGGAAGCACACGGAAATATGCGGAAAAAGTATTAATGGTTGTAGCCTTCCATGTCCTTCTCCCCTTCGAGGACTACCCTATATGCTTGCCCTAGCTTCTCGTCCCCGTAGGGGATAAATGTCTTTCCGCGTGATTCCGTGGCCAATATTTTGAAAGAACCTCTAGCAACCTTTAAAACTGGAAACGGAAGGACAAAACGGCATTAAAAGTCCTGGCTGCCAGGTTAAAAGAGCCGTGGGGTAGTATTATAAACTTCCCAAGGGCTATCTCGAAACCACTGGAAAAAATGAGCGATAAATCCTGGATTTTAAGCAGCGCGTTTGGAGTAATGCCCTGAGTTTCTGAATCCACAATTACATCACCGCCGGCATTGTAGAAAGCGGCTGAGAAAGGATTAAGCTGCGCCTTATACTGAGTCCACTGGTACCACGAGGAGATCTTTATAAACGGGTAGAAAATAAGAAGCTTCTTGGAAATTATCAAGTCAAGACCCGCCGAATGGAGGGCTGTATCAAGGCTGATTGTTCCGTTCAATTTCAAAGTATAATTGGCAAAAGGTTGTTCAAAAGCAGGGATGGCATAGGCGGCATGAAAATTGTCATAGGAATACCCTGTACCAATAGAAATGGCGGGAAAGCCGCCCTCGTCTTTCAGCAGAACCTTCCGTACCCTTACACCAACATTCAACTGGTTTAACTCGATTCCTTCAATCTTGGCAATTTGGGTAGTTATAAGATTCGTAAGGGGCTGGGGAATAATAGAAAACATGCCGATAATCTCGATATCGGCCGGTATCCGAAGTCCCAGGGAGAGGCGAAGTTCAGGGAAAAGAAAAAGAGTTTTTGTCGTGTTGAGCAGACCTGTTACCGTTGTATTTGACACGCCGGCTAGAGCTTGCTGCATCAAATCATATACATTCAATAGCTCAAAATTACTGTTTTCTGCATCTATAAATGTGAGGATGCCGGGAGTAAAGGTCGTTCCGGCGGAAAAGGCAAAGAAAAACCGGGAATTATCACCCATGTAGGCCCTGCCTGTTCCTTCCCCGGCAAAAACATTTTGCTGGATATACGGAATTATCTCCCCCCCAAGTCCCTTAAGCATGGCGGATAAGTCGTTTCCGATTGGACGCAAATCCTGAGAATATATAAAACGAGTTAAACTGATTAAGAGTATCAGGATTAAAATAATTTTTTTCATCTTCAGTGCCCCCTTACCTATACCATAGTTTAAATCAATTTACCATTCTCGTCCAGAAAATAAATACATTTCGCCTCCATTTACATTACTATTTCAGCCAATTTCAACAAGCAAGGAAAAATAGCCACGGAAGTACACGGAAATACACGGAAATACACGGAAATATTTTAAATATTTACAATACAAAATTTCTTATGTTCCGTGTTTTTCCGCGGGTTCCGTGGCTACCCAATATGCTGACCCGAACTTCTCGCCCTCGAAGGGGGCTACCCCATATGCTTGCCCTCGCTTCTCGCCCTCGAAGGGGGCTTACTATTTTTGCAAGAGTCTCATTTCAGCAATCTTTTTTGACATAATGGAATAAGTACGATATTCTTATGGAGAGGAGTGACTGTGGAAGAATTTAAAAATAATACAGTAGAAAAAAGGCCCTTTTTTTCACAAATTTCTGATGATGATCTCTACCAGATAACCCAATTCGCCAAAGAAAAGAAGTTTTTACCTGGTGATGTAATAGTACGGGAAAAAACCCTGACCGACACTTTCTGTATTATCAAAAACGGTAAAGTTGAAATAACAAAGAAGTTTATGGATGGTGACGAGATGGTTCTGACGGTAATGAACGAAGGCGATTTCTTCGGCGAGATGGCGCTGCTGGACCAGAGTCCTCGTTCAGCGACCGTACGGGCCCTGGTAGAGACAACAATTCTCGAACTGTCCCGGGATGACTTTGAGAGCCTGCTTCACAACGCCCCCGCCCTGGCTTATGCGATAATGCGGGAATTGGGTAAACGTCTGCGGGAAACCGGAGCCCTTTTAGTATCACACCTGGAACAAAAAAATAAACAGTTATCCCGGGCTTACCTGGATACGGTACACGCACTGGTCAATGCCCTGGAAGCCCGTGATCCGTATACTCACGGGCATACAACCCGAGTCACTATCATTGCAAAGGCAATCGCTCGCAGGCTGGAACTGGAAGAAGAAGACCTCTTCGCGTTGGAGATAGGGGCGCTGCTGCACGACCTGGGAAAAATCGGCATTCCGGATGCCGTTTTACAGAAACCCGGGCCTTTGGAACAGAATGAATTCCACCTGATCAAAGAACATCCCAGGATGGGGGAACTAATTTTGAAAAACATCGAATACCTGGAAAGATCAATCCCATCTATCCTATACCACCATGAACGCTTTGACGGAAAAGGATACCCTAAAGGCATGACAGGCAACCGTATCCCTCTGTTCGGCCGGATAATAGCCGTAGCCGACAGTTTCGATGCGATGATCAGCGACCGTCCTTACAGGCAAAGGATGAGCATAGAAAAAGCCGTTTCCGAACTGAAAAAGGGCGCCGGAAGCCAGTTTGACAAAGAAGTTGTGGATGCTTTTATTGTAGTTTGGGAAAACGGAGAACTGAGCGTGCTGCTTTAATCATGCCTGGAAACAAGACCAGATAGCCTGCCGAATACTTTGCGGGGTACCTTTGAATTGCAGATCGACCAGGGAAACCTGGGCACGAAACCGCTCGATGAATTCCATCGGAGAAAAATCGTTCCCCCTTAAATACCGCCCATCTTCCGGCGGGTAGTCGGGATGAGGCTTCACTTTTCACCATAATCCGAATTTAAGCCCTATACCCCAGCGGCCTTCATCGAAGAAAAGCAATTCCGGTTTGAACTTTACTTTACCGTCCCGGATATTAGCCCGTGCAAGTCGGCCGGCATGGGCCGCCGCCCACTTTTTCAACAGCATATTGGCCACCCCGCCGCCGGCCAGCACGCCCATGGATGGGAGGTAATCCACAAAACTGTGGTTCTGCCAGAGACTTTTTATGGTCGAAAAGGGGGTGGTGAAATAGTTTAACTGGTCAAAACGCAAATCCTGGGGAAGCAAAAAATAGCTGCCTGCGAGGGTTCCTGCAACGATAAGTATATCCCCGGATAAAAAGAGCGCTCCGCTTAAGGGATCGCCCGCCTTGAACTGGCCCAGACCGGGCAGAATGAATGATGCTATCTCAATCCTGCGTACATATATCCGGTTCTGAATCCCGACCGATACCCGCTCAGCGAACCTGAATAAATCTTTTACAGGAATAGAACCGATTTCTCTGTCCTTGAGTTCCCTGATTTCTTTCAGAAGATTTAAGCTGAGGTCATCTTGTTTCGGCTTAGTTTTGTCTTCCGCGTAGAGAAATGAGGAAACACCGAACACACTAATCAAACTTAGTACAAAAATAAGAAAAAGTTTTTTCATAAAACAACCCTCCAAAAACTATTTTAAACTTGCAGCCAAAGCCCGATACGCTTAATGCTCTATAGGGTAAGCTAATTAATAAGCCGTTTCTTTAACCGGATGATTGCAAGAAAACCGAATATACAGGTAAAAATTATAATATATAAAAAGTCAAACAGATGAGTCCATTCAAGATTTCCCAGGCTTATGCCTCGGGTTATTCGGACGGGATGGGTAAGGGGCAATATCTCCGCTGCCGGCCGCATCCACTTCGGCAGATTTTCCACCGGAAAGACTACACCGGCAAAGAAGAACATGGGAGAAATAAAACCGGAAAAGTAGAAATTAAAGTGATTAATGTTGGTAACAAAGGAGGTTATAAAAAGGGAAAGGGATGCAAACATGGCGCCGGTAAAGAAGCCCACCAGGGGGGTTGAATAACTGTTCTGAACAGGCAGAATGTCGAAAACCGTAATAACTATCAAGACGGAGAAAGTGAAGAAAAACCCCTTGGAACCCGCCCAGATAATTTCTCCGACCAGCAAATTATTGGCGGTGATGGGAGCAGCGAGCATGCCGTCATAAACCTTATCAAACTCCAGCCGGATAAATGTTCCGAAGGTGCACTCAAAGGCAGAAGTAAACATGGCGGCCGTAACCAAAAGGCCGGAAGCGAGAAACTGGATATATGGAATGCTGTTCATCTGCACAATGTATCGACCAAGTCCAAGACCGATTCCGGCCAGGAATATCAAAGGCTCGAGAAAAGTTGGGAAAACGTTACTTATCAGGTTTTTCGTATAAACCCGTATGTGTCTATACCAGACACTGAAAATTCTGCTCCATAAAGGCGGATGGGTCCTTTCAACTCCTTTGGCCGCAATTTTTCGGATTTCAATGCTTTCGGTCTTACTGGCTTTCATTCAAATTCCTGCCTGTGGCTTTAAGAAAAAGGTCTTCCAGGGTCACCTGGCGCAGATAATAATCCCCCGCTTCAAGTGCAGAGCACATTCTAGTAAGCATTTCGGAGTCGTTGCTGTAAAAAAGGGTGCGTTCATTGGACTCCTCTTTTCGGCAGCCGTCTTTGGGAGCAAGAGCTAAAGCCCGGTCAATTCGGGCGTTATTGTTTATCTCAAGCACATGCGATTCTATCTCGGTTTGCAGGAGGGTTTTCGGATTGCCCTCCTTAAGCGATTTTCCCCTGTCCATGATGAGTATATTATCCGCAATCTGGAACGCTTCTTCCATATAGTGGGTGGTAAGCAGGATGGTAACCCCCGTCTTTTTCAGGTTTCGCAGTTTATCCCATATCAACTGCCGCACCTGGGGGTCGAGTCCCGTAGTCGGTTCATCCAAAATAAGCAGAGACGGGTTGTTTAAAAGAGAGCGGGCAATAACAAGCCGGCGTTTCATACCCCCGGAAAGTTCCTTGATTTTTGCCTTTTTTTTGTCAGACAGCTCCATGAACTCCAGAAGATAATCTATCCGTTCTTCTGCCACGACGCCGGACATGTTATAGAATTTTGAATAGATCTTCAGATTTTGGACTACATTCAATTCCTCATCCAGGTTATTTTCCTGGGGAACCACCCCGGATAGACTTTTTATCTGAAGCTCTTGATGCCGTGGGTCATACCCTAAAACATTCAACACCGTGTCCGGATGGTGATCCGGTGTGGCTTTTCCGTACAAGATTTTCATCATGGTTGTTTTGCCGGCGCCGTTTGGACCCAAAAAACCGAAACAGATAGCCTTTTCAACTTTGAAAGAGAGATCGTCGACCGCTTTCAAAGTTTTAAAGCTTTTATGAGCATGGCGTACATGAATGGCGGTATTCTGCATGGAGATAATTTATCGAAATAGTTAAGAATAAACAAGATACTTATCTGTAGCCGCCGCGCAGGGTAAAGGCCTTGTAATCGCGGGTGAATCCAAAACGGATAAGGGCATCTGCATATGGGCTTGAACGCACCGGTTCATCATTGACTGTTTCAACCTGGATGCGGGTTAGCGGCATAAAATTACGTTTAGAAAGATTTTTATAAAAACCAAGATACTCTTTAATTGAAGGATTATCCGGAGGAACTAAAAATTCCAGGACTCTTCCCATCCTTCTGGAGATGAGCACCAGCCTCGGACCGTGAAAAACAAGATGGTTTGACGCAATTCTTGAAGGATATTCTGTAGTAAGACCGCCGATTTTTATTCCACATAAGGAGGCCGGATCACATGCGTTTATCCAGTAAACTGCATCCTCCGGCAGTCCGTCGTTAAGAAGCTGAAAGGCGCCGTGGGAAATAAACTGTGGGCCGGGAATACCTTCGAAAAAGTGGCCGCACATAACCTCTCCGGAGAGCTCCATAAGGCGTAAAGTCCGGAAAATCCGGGACCATCTCATAGCGGGGAGTTCATTCTCCAGCAATTCGCGAAAGATTAACCCGTAACGGGTAAGAAGCTGGCGTATACGATCTTTTATCAATGCCTGCTTCTCCAGTTCATCAACAATAACGTGCCTTAAGTAAAGGTAAAACCAGTTGCCTGATAACGGTCGGGCAGAGCTCCATTTCCGGTAGTTCGCCCGGCCGAAGCCCCTGAGAGGCCGTCTTGAATCCACCGGCCTTTCAACTTCCGGCAGGTTTTCCGCCTTAAACCCCCTTCCGATGCCCTTGCGGACAACATCAAAGGTATCGTTGGATAGATTCCCGTCCCACGCCTCTTGCCATAATGTTTCAGTCAGCTCCTGGGTGGTGACTCGGGTATAATCGAGAATATCCCAGAAATTATACCGGCCTCTTTTATCCGGAAGAAGATCCATCTCTTTTATTTTCAGCCCGGGCTCTTCCTCCGGACTCTCGAGGAATAACGGCAGATCATCAGAAAAACAAAAACTTAACTGGCCTTTCCCGCAGCCGAACCATACCAGGTTACTGCCGCTGAAGAGACTGTCCAGCCAATGGGTGTAATACGTGGAAAGCCGGGCGGGGATAAGTTCA
Organism: Spirochaetota bacterium; assembly: GCA_040752435.1. Classification (GTDB taxonomy): domain Bacteria; phylum Spirochaetota; class Spirochaetia; order SPDA01; family JBFMGN01; genus JBFMGN01. The sequence goes on along the minus strand of JBFMGN010000042.1, from coordinate 5,188 downwards.
CTTTCCCAGAGCTCCGCCGGCGCAGGGAAGCCGAATAGCTTTTCGAGAACGGTTTTCAAGTCATCCACAGATGAGCCTAAAGCCGTTAATCCCTGGTAATGGGCCAGGAAAAGTTTAAGGTATTCCGCTTTCAAAGCGATAAACTGCGGTCTTGCCCTGTTTCGCTTAAGCCTTAACAGGTACTCAAGGTTTTCAGCATCGCAAACTTCTTCCTCCGTTCCTCCTTCCCTGATAATATCAACCACGGCGGATTCGCTTTCGACTAAGCCCTGCACAATATCACGGCTACGGGGTTCCGGAAAACCGAATACGCTGCCCAGGAAAGGTATATTCACGGGAACGTAATAGCGCAACCACTGGGCGATGCAATCAGCCAAATCTTCCCCATACTCCTTTTCATCATCAATTGGGAATTGAGCGGCCCAACTTCTTTGTAAAAAGCGTAACACTTCGTCATGCAGTTGTTCATCCGACGGCTGCCCATCCGGGGATATCGCGGCAAGCAATTGTGTTTCTGCATATCCGAGATCCAGGGATTTAAATATATACGGCAGAATCTCAAGGGCTGCCAGGGACGGAAAATCGGCCCCCGGGGGTCTGAAAAACAGCAGTTTCCCCGCAATGGGAGAAATAATTTCGTCCGGTTTTAAGTTGCAATCCCGTTCAACACATTGAAGCAATTTTATCCATTCTTCCAGGGGAATGAGGAGCCGCTCCTTAATCCAGTCGAGCAAATCCTGGGCCGATTGCGGGGCATAACCCTCTTTAAGGCGTTGAAGTTTTTCCTGAAAACCTGAAATCAAAGCCGGTGCTATTTGAGGGCGAAGACGGGAAGAAAAAAGGGCTTCTTTAAGCACATCCCTCGAGAGGTTGGAAACCCCGGAGGAGAGGGGGGTATCACCTTCATACATGTATTTATTCGTTTGCTGACAAACCATACTGCGGCTGAAGGGAGAGGGAATTGTCGTATAACATTCGGAGAAATGTATTGCGCCGCTTTGAATTTCTTCAAGCAGCATCGTTAAAGCCGGAAGATCAAAATCATCCTGAAGACATGTACGCCATGTTTCAAGCAGGATGGGAAAATCCTCGTACTGCATGACCGCGTCCAGAAGTTTTTTGGACTTTAGGCGGGTAAGCCAGAGGGGCATCCGCCGGTTAAAGCTTGCCCTGGGAAGCAGCAGCGCCCGGCCGGCATTTTCCCGGAAACGACCGCCGAAGAACCCGCTGGATTCAAGCTTTTTCCGTAAGAGATTTTCCAGGTTCGCCTCATTAAGGAAACCGCCTTCTATAATATCGCCGGTTATTACCTTAAGGATTAGTCCGGTATCAAACTCATGGGGAAGGGTAAACACAATACAGTCATCATCGGAAAAAGCCTCCAGTTTATAGCCGTACTTTTCTTCCCACGCCTGGGAGAAAGCCAGGGCGAAGGGAAGGTTGACCTTGCCGCCCCAAAGGGTATGAAGAATCACCTCTTTACTTCCGGACGTATTGAGGGGATCTGAAAAGTGTTCAATCACAACATGGTACCGGTGAGGCAGGTCGGTACCGGTAACTTCCCTTTGACGCTTTAAAAAACCGATTAATTCCCCGGCCGCCGGCGGTCGCAGCTTATACCGGTTGGCTAATTCCTCTGCAAATTCAGACGCATCGATAGAATTGTTCCACTGCTTAAGGAAAAGGGCGATCTTTTCAGAAAAATGAAAATCCCTGTTCTGTTGTTCCGCTTTCCAGAAAGGGATGACATTGACGGCCGCGGCACCTGGTACGACCTCAACATTCTGGTGATCAATCGTCACAATTTTCCAGTACTGGCTTCCAAGAATAAACGTTTCACCGACTTTTCGCTCCCAGACAAACTCTTCGTCCAGCTCTCCTATCCTGGCCTTGGATTCATGATGCCGGAGGGTGTAATAACCTCTGTCAGGAATCGTACCGCCTGAATGATATAGCAGGTTAAGAACGCCGTCTTTTCCCTGGAGAGTGTTGTCAATCCGATCCAGGGAAATCCTCGGGTTAAGTTCCCGTATCCGGCTTAAGGCATATCGCCCGGCCAGCATTTCGAGTACCAGGTCGAAGTCTTTTCTGGTAAGGTCATGGTACGGGTAACTACTCCTTAAAAAACCAAAAAGTCTGTCAATCTCCCAGCTTTCGACACCCGCCATGGAGATAATCACCTGGGCAAGTACATCCAGGGGGCAGATGATGGGATGTACTTCCTCAATGTCCTGCTGTAAGACAGCCTCGGCCATTACCGCGGCCAAAAGGAAATCCCGGCCGTGAAGCGGGTATAATCTGCCCCGGCTTTCCTCCCCCACCGAATGGCCGGACCGGCCGATCCTCTGCAGGGCCGCAGATACACTCGAGGGGGTTTTTACCAGAACGACCTCATCCACTTGACCGATATCGATGCCTAGTTCCAGGGAGTTTGTGGCGATGATCGCCGCAAGTTCCCCGTTTTTTAAGCCGTTCTCCACAATTGTACGGATTTCTTTTGATAACGAACCGTGATGGGAATATGCCAGTTCCCGGGGTTCATTCTCATTAATCAATAGGGTTATTTTTTCCGCATGCCTGCGGGTGGTAACAAAAAACAAGGTTGAGCGGTTCTTTTTTATAAGCGCTTTAAAATCCCTTATAATCACCGGCCACCACGAATCGTTTTCCATTAACGCCCGGGCATTTTCCGGGAAATCCACTGTAATCGCTAATTTTTTTTCATCGGCGGATTTTATTATTGATATATTCCGCTTGCGGTAAAAACAGTCCTCGTCGCCTGCCTCGAGTGCATAGCCACCTAAAAAATCGGCGATACGCTCCAAAGGTCTGATAGTAGCCGAGAGACCGAGCCGCTGGAATTCTCCATTAAGCAAAGTCAACCGCTCCACCGCAGTAATTAAATGTGTACCCCTTTTTCCGGCTGCCACGGCATGAATTTCATCCAGAATTACCGTCGTAAGCCCCGTAAGTATCTCCCTGGCTTTCTTCGAACTTAACAGTAGATTAAGACTTTCCGGAGTTGTTATAAGGATTTCCGGCGGCCGTTTAAGCATTTTCTGCCGTTCAATCGGCAGGGTATCGCCGCTTCTGGTCAGGACATGAATAGGCGGTACAGCAATACCTGCCCGGGAAAAACGGGTGGAAAGCTCATCCAGGGGTTCCAACAGGTTGCGCCGTATATCATTATTAAGAGCCTTCAAGGGGGAGATATAGAGAACCCGCACCTTGCCGGGAGTCCAGGTGCCGGTAAATAACTGGTTTAAAGCCCACAAAAAGGCTGTCAGCGTTTTACCGCTTCCGGTCGGCGCGGTAATCAAAGTATGCGCCCCGGCTGCAATTACCGGCCAGGCTTTCTGCTGGATATCAGTCGGACAGGTGTATTTTTCTTTAAACCATTCCCGGATAACCGGATGAAAAAAGTCAGGAATCCTCTTGATTATTTCCATAATTTCTTGATAATAATAACTTTTTATAATAGGCTTGTATATAATTACTAAGTTTGCTAAGGTATTTTATAAATTCAGTCCGGTTGCCGCGACGGCCGAACCGGAAGGTGGGGTGCATTGTTTTACAACTGTGCATAAATATTTTGCATAAAAAGTGGTGTTAGCATGAAAAAGAGGTACAATTTCCCGGCCCTTTATTTTGAGGCAACCCGTCTTTGCAATTTAAACTGCGATATCTGCATGACTGGTTCAAACGATGCCAGGAAGGTCCGGGAGAGCTTGAAACGACAGCTCACGAAGGATGAAATTGTTGAAAAGGTATTGCAGGGCGGCAAGGAAATCGGCTCTTTTCAACTCGGAATCAGCGGCGGGGAATTTCTCCTCCGTAACGATGCAATCGATATTGTAAAAGCCGCGGCGGATTTGGATTACGAAACGAAGATTGTTACCAACGGAACACTTCTTACCGATGAAGTTCTTACAGACCTTAAAAAAGCGGCGGGGAAAAAACTGGTTCTGGCATTCGGCATCAATTCCATCAGTGATGAGGCCCTTAACAAAGAAACCAGAGATCTGGAGCTTTCTACCATTCTGGAGGCAATGGAACTTTGTAAAAAGCATGATGTAACCCGCCATGTAGTCGTCAATATCGGTAAATATAATAAAGAAACATTGAAAGAAACCTTTGAGTGGTTGTATAATAACCGGATTCCATTTAACCGGTCGCCTTTCGTGGCCAGAAACTCAGGCAAGAATTTTTTTAAGGAAATGGGTTACTCCAGGGATGATATGGAGAACTACCTTCATCCGGCGCTTGTGGAGCAGATGATCGGGTATATAAGCTACACACCCTTCTTCCTGTCCCCGGAAGTGCACGCGGAAGTTTCCGGCGGGGAGTGTTGGAACGTAACCGCTCCCCAGAACCCAAGTATCGGATGCTGGGTGGGAACCTGGGTCGGCGTAAGTGCCGAAGGGGATGTCTCCCCATGTGCAACCCTGCTTGATGAGCTTACCGCTGGAAATGTACGGGAAAAATCCCTCTACGATATAATAGATCAAAGTGAGATTTTTAAGAGAATCCTCGACCGAAACAAGCTGAAAGGAAAATGCGGCCGGTGCAGGTATAAATTCACCTGCGGCGGTTGCCGCGCCATCGCTTACTACCACACCGGCGATTATATGGCGGCAGATCCCTCATGCTTCTTCGAACCGGTGGATGAGACAACCGTCGCCGAGCAGGAAGAATTGACCAACTCAAACTTCCGCAAGTATGCACGCCTCGTTATGCAGGTAGGGCTCTACGATCCTTCCAAGAGAAATAAAGTCGAGGTTTAAAATTTATACTCGTAGATTCTATGGGTCTTGTACACTTCACCGCCTACGGTTTTAATATCACTCAACATCATGGTTGTGGTTTCGGCAATCTGGGTAAGATCGGCGTGGGTGAAGTTCCGGCTGTTTACCGTCCGTTCCAGCTCATAGTAGAGCAGGGCGTTCCCTCCCAGCTTCTGATACTGGGGGAGAATTCCGGCCCCGTTAATGATCAGCCCGTCGGTCTTTCTAAAAGCACTTAACAGCCGGAGAATTGAAATGGGATTAAGCTTGCCTTTCGATTTTTGGATAGCCGTCGACACATCGGGAAAGGCAAACAAAAATCCGCATATCTTCCCATCGTAGGCCAGTATTTTAAAAAGGGCAGGATCGGCGACTGTTAAAAGTTCCCTGGTTACATGCTTCAG
>JBFMGN010000419.1:0-4047 GCA_040752435.1 Spirochaetota bacterium | reverse complement strand
GTGCAAAATCTATTGTGCAAACCGTTGCAAATGCTGGTTCCAAGGTAGCCGGACCGGTGCCGTTGCCGACAAAGATAAGTAAATATACGGTTCTGCGTTCTCCGCACGTAAACAAAAAGTCGCGTGAGCAGTTTGAAATGAGAACGCATAAGCGGCTGATTGATATTCTTGAGCCGACGTCCGCCGTTATGGACGCGCTTATGAAGCTGGAGCTTCCTGCCGGCGTTGATGTAGAGATTAAACAATAATTGACGATTGGGGTAGAAAATGTTAGGGCTGATCGGTAAAAAAGTCGGAATGACTCAGGTGTTTGATGACAATGGGATCTTAACTCCCGTCACAGTCATCAAGGTTGAGAAGAATACTGTGGTGGCGGAAAGAACAGTCGGGAAAAATGGATATGACGCCGTAGTTCTTGGTGCCTTTGATATAAAAAAAAGCCGTTTAAAAAAGCCGTATGCCGGTCAGTTTAAAGAAGGCTGCGTTCCCAGAAAGTGGCTGGTTGAGATGCGTGGTTTTGGAAAAGAGTGCAAGATCGGGGATCTGCTTGGTCCCGAAATCTTACAAGGGTTGCTTTTTGTGGATGTAAGCGCTGCTTCCAAAGGGAAAGGATTCCAGGGAGTAATAAAGCGCCATGGGTTTAGCGGAGGCAGTAAAACGCACGGCTCGAAATTCCATCGGGAAAACGGTTCCACCGGTATGGCCGCGGCTCCTTCCAAGGTTATGAAAGGTACAAAGATGCCCGGCAGGATGGGTTTTGTCCGGACCACGGTGCAGAATTTGCAAATTATTAAAATTGATGAGGAAAAACAGGTTCTCATGGTGAAAGGTGCTGTTCCCGGTAGAAAGGATAGCATGGTGCTGGTAAAACAGGCTGGAAAAAAATAGATACGATAAAGAAATAAACCGGATCCTGAATAGATAAATACCGACAAAAATAATGTTTAGGAATAAAAAGTGCTTCATTTGAGGTGGTAAAATGTATAAGAAAATCTTTTCGATAAAAGGCGAAGAGATAAAAGATATTGAGCTCGATGACAGCGTATTTAATGGGGAAATAAGTGAAGGGGCAATCTATTACTCTATTAAAAATGAACTTGCCAATAAGAGAACCGGCACGGCTTCTACCAAGACAAGGAGTGAAGTTAAGGGCAGCAGTGCCAAACCATGGGCGCAAAAAGGAACCGGTCGGGCAAGAGCCGGTCGAAGGCGTTCACCTTTGTGGGTTGGAGGGGGGGTCATCTTTGGTCCTAAGCCGCGAGATTACAGTTATTCAGTGCCCAAAAAGATGAAGAAGCTGGCTATGACGTCTATATTGAGTCTTAAAAATAAGGAAAACCGGATAAAAATCGTTGAGGATTTCACCGTTGAATCGGGAAAAACAAAAGATTTGATTTCCATTTTAAAAAATCTTGTTAACGAAGAAAAGACGGTTATTGTGCTTGGAAAAGACGATACTCTACTGAAAAGGGCGGGAGCTAATATACCGTGGCTTGGTTTTCTCTCGTGCAACCGGCTGCGTGCTCATGATTTATTATATGGGAAAAACATTGTTCTCCTTGAGACGGCGGCAGGCGAGCTAAACAGATACTACGGCAGATCCAGCAGCAAAGGAGAATGATTGAGGTTATGTGGAATGAACAGTGAACAGATTATTATAGAACCGGTCTTAACTGAAAAGACAAACTCACTGAGGGAAAAGGAAAAGCGCCAGTACGTTTTCAGAGTCGATACCAGGGCGAATAAGATACAGATAATGCAGGCGGTGAAAGAGCTGTTTTCGGTTAATCCGGTTGCCTGTAATATAATGAATGTAAAACCAAAGCCTCGAACATCTCGTTCGAAATCCGGTTACAAGCGGGGACGTACCTCCTCCTGGAAGAAGGCAATTGTAACGCTGAAAACCGGTGAGAAAATAGATATTTTTGAAGGTGTATAAGGTATTAAGCGGTACAGGGAGTTATACATGGGTATTAAAGCATATAAACCTATAACATCGAGCCTTCGATTCAAAACGGGACTCGATTTCCAGGAAATAACCACCACAACGCCGGCGAAATCTCTGACAAAAGGACTTCCCTTCAAGGCGGGCAGGGGGGCCGGAGGTCGGATCAGCGTTTGGCATAAAGGCGGCCGCCATAAGAGGAAGTATCGCACTATCGATTTTAAAAGGGATAAATCCGGGGTACCGGGGAAGGTTGTTTCTATAGAGTATGATCCCAATAGAAGCGCCTTTATAGCTTTAGTAAACTATGTTGATGGTGAAAAGCGGTACATACTCGCTCCGAAGGGGATTACTATCGGCAGAATAATTGAAAGCGGCGAGAACGCGCCGATCGAAGCTGGAAATACACTTCCCCTCAATAAGATACCTCTTGGTATGAATGTCCATAATGTGGAACTGCAATTAGGAAAGGGGGGGCAGTTGGTTAGGGCGGCCGGAACGAGTGCGGTTGTTGTAGCAAAGGAAGGCGATTACGTTACGCTAAAGCTTCCTTCCGGTGAAATGCGGCTGATATTTCATAAATGCTATGCAACCCTGGGAGAAGTGGGAAATGAAGATCATATGAATATCTCCCTTGGAAAGGCGGGGCGGTCCAGATGGCTGGGACGGCGGCCGACGACCAGGGGAGTTGCCATGAACCCCCATGATCATCCGCATGGCGGCGGTGAGGGAAAAACATCCGGCGGGCGCCATCCGGTGACACCCTGGGGGCAGCCCACAAAAGGCTATAAGACAAGGAAAAAGCGCAAAACATCAAGTAAATTCATTGTTAAGCGGCGGAAGTAGGAGAAACGTGTGTCAAGGTCGATAAAGAAAGGTCCATTTATAGAGAAAAAGCTTTTCAAGAGGATAGTTGAAATGAGCAGGACTGGAAATAAAAAAATGATAAAAACATACTCCAGATGCTCCACGATTATACCCGAGATGGTAGGTTTCACTATCTCCGTCTATAACGGCAAGACATGGGTGCCGGTTTACATTACTGAAAATCTGGTAGGTCATAAGCTTGGAGAGTTTGCACCTACCAGGATTTTCAGAGGGCATGCCGGTTCGGACAAAAAAGCAGCGAAAGGTTAAACAGCAAGGGATAGGGGAGACGAGTTATGGAAGCAAAGAAAGGCTATAAAGCGCATGCCAGATTTTGTATGGTGTCACCTTCTAAGCTGCGTCGTGTTGCGGATAATCTACGGAAGAAACCGTATGCTGAAGCGATAGCCATTTTAGAAAATCTTCCTCAAAAAGGGGCACGGTATCTTAAAAAGGTTATCCAGTCGGCCGCGGCGAATGCATTGGTTCAGAATAAGAAGCTTGATGAAGAGATGCTCTATATTAAAGAGCTTCAGGTAAATGACGGACCCAGGTATAAACGCGTCTGGGCGCGTGCAAGAGGACGGCGTGACCTTTTAATAAAGAGGTTAAGTCATATATCGGTTATTGTTGATGAAATAGCAAGCAAGGGAGGATAGAGTTGGGACAGAAAGTAAATCCGATCGGCTTACGACTGGGTGTCAATAAAACATGGAAATCTCACTGGTTTGTAGATCCCAGGGAGTATGCAAATACCTTGCATGAGGATCTAATGCTCAGGAAAGAGCTTTATGCCGGCCCTGAGACTAAAGGGGCTGAAATTGCGGATGTAGAAATAATCCGGCATCCCCAGCGGATTACCATTGTGATTCACACTTCACGCCCCGGAATCATCATCGGTGCCAAAGGGGCAAATATTGAGAAGGTCGGCTCCCGGCTTCAGAAACTTGCCGGTAAAAAGATACAGATTAAAATAAAAGAGATAAAAAAGCCTGAGATAAACGCCCAATTAATTGCCGAGAATATCGCCAGGCAGCTCAAGGCGCGGGGTTCCTTTAGACGTGCCATTAAAATGGCGGTTTCAAATGCGGTTAAGGCCGGTGCCCAGGGAATAAAGGTGAGAGTCGCCGGCCGCCTGGGTGGAGCCGAAATGGCGCGGGAATCCCAGTATAAAGAAGGCAGAATTCCACTGCATACCTTAAGGGCGAATATAGACTACGGGTTTGCGATTGCCG
>JBFMGN010000418.1:0-4057 GCA_040752435.1 Spirochaetota bacterium | reverse complement strand
CAATTAAGGCAAGTACTTTTTTACGATTTTTTCGCATGCGGCGATTCCATACAGGAATCACAGATAGGTATCACAGCCCCCCCAAATGTACGATGGGCTTAAGCTTGGCGTCACACCGCACCGGTTTTTACGGTTCTTCTGACCGGCTGACGTCAAGGACTGTGAAGTCTTCTACTATATTTTTAATGTTTTATATGTAAACATAACATTTCTTTAACCGATGGATAAATCTTGCGGCAGGCGCTCCGTCGATAATATCGTGATCGAAAGTCAGCGTCACACAAAGATGCTCTCTGTTCTCTAATCGACCATCGACCAGGCATGGCCTGTATACGAAGCCGCCGACCGTGATGTTGAGTGCATGATAGACCAGCGGGATGCCCCAACCCGCGCCGCGGCCGAACATTCCGAGGGAAGCCACCAAAACCGTGCCCCGATCCTGTTCATCAAAAAAGGCGCCTTATCAAGAAGACGGAAAATCAAGCGGCGGATAAAGACCGTAATCGCCCCTATCCAGCGGTTGGCCCGGACAACTTCTATCTAAGGGCTCAACTTCTTCTTCAAACTTTCGTTCGGTTTCGGATAATGAGGCGCTCCTCGGAACTTGTTCGTGTAAATCGCCCGTTCGGGGCATTTATTGTAGCATCGCCAACATCCGTAGCATTTTTCCATGTCGAACACGGGCTTAGACGACATGCGAATCGCCTTATACGGGCATAAACGCTCGCATGTACCACACTCCGTGCACAAAGACTCATCCACGTACTTATCCCCCATGTCCCGCTTCGCAGTCGTTCGCGACAGTTTCGGTATAATGCTGTTAAGCAACCCGATACGTATTGTTTTTCCGCTGATCCGCCGGCCTTTACCCAAGTTCTCGAGATGTTTTTCAAGCTCTTTCGCGAATGCGTTGAAGGCTTCCATCTCCTTTACGTCGGGCGCTTCCTCGTTCCCTCTACCGCCGGCTATCATAGGGGGGTAGCTTTCCGGCGTGTGCAACGAGTAACCCGCCAACACCGTGAAACCCTTACCGGAGACCTGCCTCTCCATGGTGCGCAGTGTTTTCCCGCTGATGAATCCGTAGGTGTTGAATACGAAGGCGGGTTTGCCTTCCTGCATCGGCAATCCTTGGACGAACGCCTCGAAAAGGTACGGAGGCCCGCCGAAATCGGTGAACGTGGCAAACCCGGCTATATCGTAGGGTTTAAAATCAACTTCCTTTTCTTTAACGATATCGACTAATTCGAAGGGGATACCTTGGCTTTTCGCGATGTATTCGCAGGCCAACTTCGTGTTGCCCGAACCCGAGTAGTAACAGATCAGACCTTTCATAGTATGTTCCATATCTTTCTTAAAAAAAGGAAACCGCATCAAGGCGGAGTTCATTATTAGTATCCAGTTCGGCTGTCCGGTTTCCAGTATATCAAGATGAGTACAGTTGTCAACAAGCCTTAAAACAGGACAGCAAATACTAAATAAAATGGGAATAAACGACCACCAGCTTAATAACAAAATCGTGCCCCACCGAGAGAATCTTTGATTGAGGCAGCCGCCCGGTTTGGAGGTATTGTTCAAGGATTTTCACCGCCGAATAGCCTTGCAGTATGGGATTCTGGTATATTTCGGCGGTTATGGTTTTATTTTCAATATACTTTCGTATTTCCGGCGAAATGTCGGGCCCGACGATTTTTATCTTGCCAACCAGCCCGTGTTCTTCTATATCCTTTTTTCCGGTCAGGAAGACACAGTTCTGGCAACGGAACCTTCCCTCATCCATTATAGGTTCACCCTGGCAGTATCCGATACATTTATCCTATTCGCCTTGTCTTTGATTTAACGCGCAAGACTGTGATAAGCAGAGTTAAGCTGCCAAATGCAAGAAAAGGGAAGAAAAATCTCAATCCAAGATAACGTATTATTAAAGAGCTTAACAGCGGACCGAGACTCGCTCCCAGTGCACCAATGCCGATAACCCCGGAGGTAAACTGGAGTGAAGCGAAGAGGTGCCTGCACAAAGATACAATTGCCGACCAGACAGGACCTATCAGCAGGCCTGTAAGGAGAATCAGGAGTGTCGCCGCAACGGCCGACCGTTGAAAGGAAAGGGCAAGGCAGCCTGCAACGAGCCCGACGGTGCCCGAAAGCATGACAGGCCACAGAGTGAACTTTTCCGGAAGTACAAGAACGGCCAGGCGTCCGATTATAAGTCCACCCCAAAAAAATCCCAGCCTTAAGGCAGCAGAACCGGTGTTTAAGTAAAGTGCTTTCTCGAAATAAACCGCAATCCAGCACGCAAAGGAGCTCTCTATACCGGCATAGAGGAACATGCTGGAAGTAAGCAGAAAGAATAGTTTATTTTGAAACAAATAAAACAGGTTTAAGGGCGATGTCTTCATCGGGATGTCCGGTTTTTCTCGCGGTGCATTGATACGAGGATCATATTCCTTGCATTCGAGAAAAGGTTTGTAGATAAACAGAAATATAAAATCGATTAGAAGAATAGACCCCCCGAAAATAAGGAAAAAGATTCTCCAGTTAAGCTGTAATTGTAACATGAGGGATACTAACTGGGGAGCAAGAATTGCACCCAGGCAGTAGAATGCCTGTGAAAGATTAATCATTTTGGTGGAACCGGGCTTATCATAATCCGTTATAATTAACGAACCGAATGTTTCTACAAGTCCGCCGGAGAATCCCATTGGTATTATCCAGAGGAAAAACCACGCCATTGCCGGAAGAAGTGACCCAACGGCAAAGTCAAGAGTTAATCCCAGAAGGCCGATTAGAACAAAATCTCTTGGCCGGATTTTAAAACGTTCTGCAAGCCAGCCTCCCAGAAAAGCGGCGACTGTAAAAAAAATGAACTGAAGCATGAACACGTAGCCGAAGGTTTCATACGGTACATTGAGATTGGAAGATATTGTCGTTGCAAGAGGAGGGAGGGCATTGGCGGAAATCGCGAAGGCAACCAGGGTGATGAGAACACTAAACATTCGCGAGCGTTTGGTCAGAGCTTTCACACGCTTCCTTTCCTTAAACCCGACATAAAGTTGGATAGCTTAAGGTAGACCCATAACATATATTCCATGGATCACTGTTCTGTGATTTCATGTAAGGCCTTAATAGTCTCATCAACCAGGATCCTGCCGCTCTCCGGAGCGAATAAACCGTTGGACGCTTCATATCCGCCTTCCAAAGCCGCCTCCTCCGTTACGATATAGCCCTGCAGTTCTCCGTTGGCAAGATTGATTATGTAGGTATTAGAAAAATCCTTTTTTACAGCAAGAGCGTATTCGATAAAAACCTCCCCCGGCCAGCCGACAAAGTTCCAAAGCCCAAGCTTTACCACCTGTATTTCAGCGGGCAGGCAGGTTAAGTATTCCTTCTTTATCCGCCCGTCGGCTGCAGCCCGTGCGAGAGTTACAGTCTCCTCCGCACCAAACCAGTCGCATTCGGCGGTTCGTACTTCCCGGCGCGGAGCACCGTTTTTACGCAACGTTTCAAGCTTCATTATTGCCGACTTAAGTTTTTTCTTCGCCTCGGGGATAGATGGGAAAGCCTTCCCCGGCAAATCGAGGAGAATCTGCTTAATCCTGATATCACATGAAGAAGTCATTGTCATTTTCGGTAACACTTTTTCAACAGCCTTTCCGAGGATATGCCCCAGCCTTTCCGCCTCCTCAAAAGTATTTCCTTTTGTCACATGCCGCGGGCTCTGGTTTCCCTCAGGGCCCGTATGGTAGAGTACCGGACAATTTTCCCCCAGAACATTCTTTTGTAAATATTGCCTGGTCATCCCCGGGAAATCGGCGCTTACGAGTTTGGAATCTTCATGGAGAACTGTGGGATGCATGGAATAAACAAGCATTACGGCGATATGCTTATTATCGGTGGTTTTTACTGCCAGCACCGGCACCTCGGGATCGAATGGTCCTTTAGGATCGCGCCTGTTTGTTCCGACGCCTGTGCCGTCTGCGGTCACAAGCCCGATCTTCGCAGGAACAGCTTTTTCCCACGCCTCAATGCCGGCTTCGGCAATCATATCTTCCATATACTG
>JBFMGN010000417.1:0-4059 GCA_040752435.1 Spirochaetota bacterium | reverse complement strand
TTGGAAAAAGATTATTAGGAGGGAGACCATTACAGTTAAAACCTGACCCGAATCAGGCGACATATTGGGTGAAGAGAAATGAGCCGATACAACCGAGGGAAAGGTATAATAAAAGATATTAAGGGGGCGACATGAATATCTGGTCAATGTTTATGGAGTTTTGGGAATTCATCAAATACAGAAAGCGCTTTTGGTTAATGCCAATAGTCTTGGTATTACTTTTATTAGGAGGATTAGTGATTCTGAGCCAGTCAAGTGTTGTAGCTCCTTTTATATATACGTTATTCTAATCAATCGAGCCGAATAATACATTTAACATATCATGGCTATTGTTGATTAAGGTTCAAAAGAAACTATGTCTTGCTTTGAATTGTGAATAAATCGTATGCGTAGACTAAAAATCTATCAAAAAATCCGAGAACTATTCAAAATCATATTTGTAAACATCCTATGCCTTTTTATCATTATAACACTTATAGAGATTGGATTGCGTTTATATCATAAAAAAGAGCCTAATATATTTCAATTACAACTAAATTTCAGTTATTATGAAATGTTTACGCCAATAATAGGAAAGGGTGATTTCGTTGCAGTTGCAGGCATTACAACAAAACGACAAACACCTATTAATCCGAAGATAGGAAAAGTAGTATTTATGTTTGGCGGGTCGACAACGGTGGGTGTAGAGTCAAATGAAAAAACTATCGCATCTCATCTTGCTCTTATCTCACAGAAAAGCAGGCAACCTCTGATTGTTGAAAATTACGGTGTTGGAAGCTTTCGATCATCCGAAGAACTCATGAAGCTAATAAAACTGTTACGCGCTGGTTTTAAGCCAAATTATGTTATATTCTATGATGGATATAATGACACCGAATTTGCGATTCGAAAGCAAACCCGGTACGATTTCCTATCTCCTGTGCAAGATGTTTTCAAATCAACGGTTTCTGTTGCCTACTTTGAAAAAGTACTACGCCAGTTTGAGGTGTACAAACTGATGGACTATCTTCCTCTTCTTCAGAGCATTGTCCGAAATATTTTTTACCGTTTGGTTAATCGAAATGGTGAATTTGATTCTTCTGATGGAATAGATAATATAGAATTGAAAGATTTTGATGATATAAAGAAGTATTGTGTGGATAATTATTATCAGAATATCAAGATGGTCAAGGCCCTTGGAAAAGAATATAACTTCGTACCCATATTCGTTCTCCAACCCATGATCTACTTTAAGAAACACCTTTCTTCAACAGAAGAGTCAATAATGAAGAATCTTCCCGATGAATATAAAGATTTGACACCTAAATTATATAAAGCAATTGTTGAGCGAATGTTAAACATTAATAATTTTTACACAATAACGGATGTCTTTGACGGACATTTGGGAACGATATTTATGGATCAAGGCCACATTTTGTCAAATGGCAATCGAGTTGTTGCAAAAAAACTTTTTGAAATCATTTCAGATGTTAGGTAACAAAACGAGATTCGACAACAGGCGATATAGCCTGTAGATTAAAAAAGTAAAAAGTAAACGGAAATGAGGATGAAAAGTGACAAGAAGACAGTTGAGCATTTCCGAGGTTTCAGTGAAATCTGGCACGGCGGCTATTTCGAAGGAGATCCCTTGGACCCGATGGGGCCTTCAAAGTACCGACGCTTAGGATACATCAGCCTACTCCATGCCGTTTACCAGGTTTGCATTAGGCCTTATATCCATCCCAAAACAATCGCGCTTGAGATCGGACCGGGACGTGGGGCCTGGACCAAAGGCATGTTGTGCGCCCGCGAGGTTTGGTGTCTTGATGCGAAATCGCGTGACGATAACCGAATAGATGAGTATTTAGGTTACCCCTCCAATCTCGTTTATCACCAGGTTCATGATTTCTCATGTAGCATGCTTCCGGACGACCGCTTTACTTACCTATTTTCCTTTGGCTGTCTCTGCCACGTACCCTGGGATGGGATTTGCCAATACGCTACCAACCTTTACGGCAAACTCAAGGAGGGAGCAGAAGCCTTCTGGATGGTTGCCGACTATGAGAAACGGAATGAGATTTCTCGGAATTTTTACAGATATGACGTGCATTTCAGGACATTGCCCTCCAGGGTCTTTCGCGTGCTGGAATGGTGGAACAGGTGGGACTCCGGAAGGTATTGGGGCCCCGACAACGAGCCACCGTTAGACAAGGAATCCGATGCGCTGCAGGGTAATCCCGGTCGATGGTATCACAGCGGCGCAGCTCGAACCGCCGAGATGCTGAGACGGATCGGATACCATGTTGTATCCGAAGATATTGGTCTCCTGCCGCGTGATGCCCTGTTGCATTTCCGAAAGTCATGACCTCCCCGCGCATTCATATCAGCTATTCGGATCGGCATTACCATCCCGAGAGGAATAAAAGGGAGACGTATTGGTATTCATGCAGTCAGATCGCCCTTCGTTTATGGAATGTTCTTTCGAAGAAATATCCAGGAGTGAGCTATGGCGATAAGATCCCGGAAGAGCCGATAGACCTTCTCTGGACCAATCGATCGCATCGAAAATCCATTAACATTGCGCGCATGATCTATTTTGCCTCCCTGGCGGATTATGGCTATGTAAATCGGAATGTCCGGTCGGCGAAAGGAAAGACACAGCATCCGGAAGTTGAGGGAATATATTCCTTGCGAGAGCGTTGGCAACACTGGTCGGTCCTGTCCCAGGCCGACATGGTGATGGCTATTGGCAATAAGCGGATAGACAGTACTTTTCATGATTATCAACACACAGGAAAAGAGGTTTGTACCATTGACTGCGGGATCGATGTCTCTCATTACACAGCTTCCGACATGGCCGCCAAAGAACCTATCTTTATCCATAATGCTACCCGTTTTTCAATCAGGAAGGGAAGTCATATTGTAGCAGAGGCTTGGCGTAAAGTGGCTAGTTGTCTGCCCTCTGCTAGTCTTGTTCTTCTTGGTAGAGAAGGCGATGTAGATATAGATAAGCGATTGCACGGGGTACCAAATGTAAAATATTTAGGTGCCTATACCAGCGGGAGCAGCGAGTATATCGCCAAGCTTGCTGAGGCACGTTGGGTTATCCTTCCATCGCTCGCAGAAGGACAGGCTGGTACGTTATTGGAAGCTATGAGTTGCGGGTGCATCCCTCTGGCTTCAT
This sequence comes from Spirochaetota bacterium, assembly GCA_040752435.1. Lineage (GTDB taxonomy): Bacteria > Spirochaetota > Spirochaetia > SPDA01 > JBFMGN01 > JBFMGN01. The sequence goes on along the minus strand of JBFMGN010000417.1, from coordinate 896 downwards.
ATGATGCAGGTGTGGATGCAGATAAATACGGTGGTTATGTTATTGAACCGAATACGCCATATCAACTTGTGAGACTCATGATCAACGCTGCCCAAGAGTGGTCTCCTAGTCAGTCCGAGCGTGTCCGGTTGGTCACAATGGAGAAGCATTCCTGGAAGGCCTTCGAGGATCATATACTGAAAGCTACGGAGGAGGTTCTGGCACATCCGATCCAGCGATCAGCCAGTCGAGATTCCTCGGCCATTGCGTTCATGAAACATGAAATTATGAGCTTGATTAGAAGTTCTGTTGCCAAAAAATGAGTGGATGCTCAGTATCATATGTTTTCAATGTTGGCCGTCTTGCTCGACTTGAAACTGTGCGTCGTGGAGATGCCCCTAGAGAGTTTTTTTTCGGAGCTTTGGAGTTGCAAAGCAGGGGATGGAAAGTCTCCTGCTTTGAAACCGATGCCGAATTCAGTCCGGGCGGAGTTGGTTTTCTTTTTGACAAGATGCTTATCCAAGGCTGGTTACCGGAAAAGATGTCTGCTGGATTGATCAGCCAAGTCTACCGTTTATTGCCAAGCCTGAATCGACAGGATGTGATTGTGGGAACAACCAGCGGGATTGGTTTTGCCCTCGCCCTGTTTCATCGTATCGGCTTGTTTCGCAAACCCTTTATCGTTATTCATTGCGGACTACTAAACAATCCTTACAATTCCTTCCGGCGCTGGGCCACGAAAATTCTGCTAAAGCAATCCAATACGATCCTTTACGGCGAAGGTGAGTATTACCCCTTCCGCGACCTATGGCCTGGAATTGAAGATTTGGTCACTGTTAATCAATTTGGAGTGGACGTCGCTTTCTGGTCGCCTGATCCGAAGGTCGCAAGGGAACCATTTATTCTGTCAGTTGGTA
>JBFMGN010000416.1:0-4078 GCA_040752435.1 Spirochaetota bacterium | reverse complement strand
GGTCCGGTTTTAAGAATAGATATTAGAAGCGGTAAACCGCTTTTGGGAAGCGAAAAGGGATACGGATGGCTGACCGGCAGCGCGATTAAGCCGATTATTTTGAGATTTATCGCGGAGATTGCCTCCCGGACGGATAAACCCATTATCGGTCTAGGCGGGGTTGTTACGGCAGAAGACGCGATCGAGATGCTGATGGCAGGGGCTTCGGCGGTCGGCTTGTGTACTGCTCTTATCTTGAAGGGGGTTGCGTATCTGGCTCGCCTTAACGCTGGAATCCGGAAACTGCTCACCGAGCTTAAGTATGAGTCGCCCCGGCATCTTTCCGGCGCGGCCTTGCCCTGCTTGCATGAGCGGGAGGTGATGGAGAAATTCACCTTCAGTTTCGAGGCGGCGGCCTGTAATGCCTGCGGGCGTTGCGTCACAGTCTGTGCTTATCAAGCCAGAAATTTAATCGTGGAGCCGGCAAGGAAAGAGATGCAGCTTGATGAAAAGAAATGCCGCTCCTGCGGGCTGTGCGTTTCGGTGTGTCCCACTGGTGCTTTAAGTACGGCCTTCGGCCGCTGTGCGGAATAAAAAAGGAGCTAAGCATGAGGGAGTGGGTTGGAAAATCTGCCAGGCGGCTGGACGCTTTGGGGAAAGTGACGGGAAAAGTTAAATTTGCCGCTGACTTGAATTTTGGCAATCAACTCTATGCCAAAACAGTCTACAGCCGATATCCCCATGCCAGGATTCTTGAAATAGAGACCGAAGAAGCTGAAAAGCTTCCGGGCGTCGCGGCGGTAGTCACGGCCAGGGATATTCCGGGGGTAAACCGCATATTCGGCCGATTTCAAGTACTGGCGGAAAAAGAAGTTAAATATGTCGGCGACGGTGTGGCGGTCGTAGCGGCGGAAAGTGTCTCCATCGCCGAAAAGGCCGTCCGGCTGATTAAGGTGAAGTATGAGCAGCTTCCGGCTGTCTTAACGGTTGAAGAAGCCCTGGCGGAAGACGCTCCCAGGGTGCACGAAGATGAGGAAGGCAATCTGATTGAGCATACGCATCATTTGATGCGGGCCGGTGATGTCGAAAAGGGTTTTGCTGAAGCTGAGGTAATTATAGAGCGGGCTTACCGAACCCAGTTTATCGATCATGGATATATAGAGCCGGAGGCTGTTATCGCTCAATCGGATCCATACCGAAAGGGCGTGGAGATCTATGGCTCCATCCAGAATCCGTATAACATCCGCCAAAGTGCGACCGAGGTACTAAACCTTAAACTCAGTGAGGTGAGGGTGGTTCCGAGTACCCTGGGCGGCAGTTTCGGCGGGAAAGACGAATCGGTCACCTTTATGGCCCTTCGGACTGCTCTGCTGGCTCTGAAATGCGGCCGCCCGGTAAAAATGGTTTTAACCCGAGAAGAGTCTTTTCTGGAGAGCTCCAAGCGGCATCCTTACGCAGCCCGATACAAGCTCGGGGCGAGAAAGGACGGCACGATCACCGCACTTAAGGATACAGTTTACGCGCAAGGCGGCGCGTATAACAACAAAGCGCGGTTTGCCAACTGGCGGGGTTCTGTTCACGCGGCGGGGCCTTACGCGATCCCCAATGTAAAGACCGATCTGTACGGCGTATACACGCACACTATCTGCAGTGGGGCCATGAGGGGCTTCTCGGCTCCTCAACTTGTCTTTTGCCATGAATCTTTAATCGATGAACTGGCGGCTGAACTGAAGCTGTCTCCGAAAGAATTACGCTTAAAAAACTGCCTGAAACCGGGTGATGAGATGGTTACAGGCCAGAGCCTTAAACCGGGGGCAATGCCCGCCCCTTTAAAGGAAATGATTGAAGAGGTTTGCAGGCGAACCGATTTCGATAGGCAATGGCAGCAACTCCCGCTCGAAAATAAAAATTCGGAATTCATGAAAAGGGGTATCGGCCTGGCTTGTACTTTCCGGGGGGCCGGGTTAGGGGGTGAGGGGATCGATACCGCCAGTGCGACCGTTACTATTGAAAAAGACGGGAGCGTAAACATCCAAAGCGGCCTGTCGGAAATGGGCCAGGGAATCCGCACCAGTCATGCCCAAATTGTGGCCGAAGTTCTGGGGATTTCTCTCGACCGAATAACCTTTTCTCCGACTGATACCTCCGTAACCATGGACAGCGGACCTACTGTAGCCTCCCGCGGCTTACTGGCGGGAGGCAATGCCATGCTGATGGCCGGTAAGGACCTGTTGAATCGGCTCCATGACCAGGCGGCCGAGCTGTTGGAGTGTGATCCGGCTGAGCTGGTCAGTAAGAACGACAAAATCTATCATAAATCCAACCAGGATTTGAATGTCTCTTTTGAAAAAATCATCCACCGGTGTCTGATAGAGAAGGGCATGTCGCTCAGCGCCCAGGGCTGGTATAATCCGGGTCCGGAAAAGTTATCTCCTGAAACCGGGCGGGGCAGAGCCTACCCCACCTATATATATGGTTGTGCAGTGACCGAACTGACGGCCGATATGGCAACGGGAAAGATAGATGTGCAAAAGATTACTGCGGCCTACGAGGTGGGCTATGCCATCAATCCCCAGATCGTGCGCAGCCAGCTCTACGGGGGCCTTATTCAAGGTCTGGGATACTGCCTGATGGAAAAGCTTGAAGAGAGTATGGGCTATCTCAACACGCACAACTTCGATGAGTTTTTGATGCCTACGGCCAAAGATATACCGGAAATTGAACTTATACTCTACGAATCCGATGAAAACGTTGGACCCTTCGGAGCAAAAGGAGTAGGTGAAATAGGCGTGGAACTGGCTGCACCGTCAATCGCCAATGCCTTATACCACGCTTCAGGCAGGCGGTTAAGGGAGCTTCCCTTGAGTCTGGAAAGGGTTCTCCTGGGAAGGGCGTTGGTAAAAACAGAGGAGAAGGTTAAGCATGAGGGCTTTTGATTTTATCAGGGTAAAGGAAACAGAAAAAGTCTTAAGCTTACTGAAGGAATACAAAGGCAAAGCCAGGGTGATAGCCGGCGGGACGGACGTGATGATCGGGCTTCGAAAAGAGACCCTGCCGGAATCCGTTGAAATGCTACTCGACATCAGCGGACTTAAGGAGTTGAACTATATAAAAGAAGACGGAAATTATATCAGAATCGGAGCCTGCACCACCCATGCACAATGTGCAGAGAGCCAGTTGCTTAAAAAACATGCTTCCCTTTTGGCTGAAGCCGCATCGGCGGTGGGGTCTCCTCAAATCAGGAACCGCGGAACCATCGGAGGAAATATCGTTACAGCCGCTCCCTGCGCTGATACGGTGCCCGCTTTCATTGCCTTAAATGCGGTCTGCCGGTTGCGAAGGGGGAAACAGTCCCGGGAGATTCCTCTGGCTGAGATGATTACAGGCCCTCATCGGGTAAATATCGCCCCCGACGAACTGTTGACTGAAATTTATTTTGAAAAGCTTAAAGCCGGTACACACAGCCTTTTTATTAAGCTGGTACGCAGAAACGCACTGGATAAAGCGCGGATGAGCTTCTCGGTCATCGCCAGCCTGAACGATAAGGGAGAAGTCCACGATATTCGCATATCAGTCGGAGCCACTACCCCAGTGCCGTGCCGTTTTCAGGCGGCAGAAAATGTCTTATTGGGCAACGTTCCCATAGAGAAATTGATCAGGGAAGCGGCGGGAAAAGTTTCAAAGACGATGATCGAAAAAAGCGGTTACCGATGGTCAACGGATTACAAGCAAAAAGTGGTTGCCTCACTGACTGTTCGGGCTTTAAAAACGGTACTGGGGGTCTAAAAGCTTTGAAAAATATCGATATTACCCTGAAGGTTAATAACACAGAATACAGCCTGTCGGTTGCACCCAATAAGCGGCTGCTGGATCTTTTGAGAGATGAGCTTCGCCTGACGGGTACGAAAGAGGGCTGCGGGATAGGAGAGTGCGGGGCCTGTACGGTGATCATGAACGGCAAAAAGATAAACGCCTGTCTGGTACTGGCAGGCCAGGCCGACGGAGCAGAGATACTGACCATTGAAGGACTGGAAAAAGACGACGGAACCCTTCATCCCCTGCAGGCGGCCTTCATCGATGCCGGTGCGGTTCAATGCGG
>JBFMGN010000415.1:0-4093 GCA_040752435.1 Spirochaetota bacterium | reverse complement strand
TGCACGCCGTATCCTTAAGTCAATACAACTGTACAAAATGCTCCTACCATTTCTACCAGAACTCGAAACCGGCAACAGGTGCCCTCATTACCCGGCGTTCCACCGGCAATCCGCTTTCACCCCAGGAAGTTCTTCTGACAAAGCGGGGAATTGAACCATATCAAAACTGGTGGGATACTCCGGGAGGGTTTCTCCATAACGGTGAAGAGCCTGTTGAAGGATTACGGCGTGAAGTTATGGAAGAACTGGGTGTAGAAATAACTGATATTCAATTATTTGCCGCTTTCCCCGATATCTACCCCAGGGATGGTGTGCCCCCAGAAGCCAGCCACACCCTCTGCCTCTACTTCACCTGCCGGCTTACAGACGCAGAGGTGGACTTAAACCCCCAGGACGATATAACCGAATACGCCTGGTTTCCCCTCACCTCTCTGCCTGAAAAGATCGCATTCAACGCCAACAGAAAAGTCCTTGAAAAGCTTAAAGAAACCGTCATAACAGCCCCTTAGGGTTAAGCCCGCGGTTTTACTGCGGGAGTATGATCGTATTAATTTCGATATTCAGGTCTCCGGCGTCGTTATAGACCATTTCTTTAGTCACACTTCCCCAAGGAGTAGGATGAGGCGGGGCATCGCCGATAAGGATGATAAGCCGGGCTTCGGCTTCCCAGGGGAAAGAATGGATGCCCGCATACAGAGCCTCGAAGACAGCTTCAGGAATATCTCTGCCGCCGCTTACTTTGATATTATTGAGTACCGGCTGTATTCCATTAAGCCCGTCCCGGAATGGAATTACCATTGTAATATAACTTTCCATATAATCCTTATAGAGTACCATCCCCATTCGAAAACGTTCAAACCTGGAAGTTTCTTTCTCCAAAAGTGGGATGAGCATAGTTCTTAAATAGGGAATGTCGTTTTCCATGCTCTGCGTGGTATCCAGGGCAAGCACCAGATCAAGCTGTTTCCCTTGGGCGCCGTCGATGATACCCTTAATCTCGTTGATAAGTTCCTCCTGCCCTAAAGAGAGTATCGCCTCACCCTTGCCTTCTTTGGCGATTTCGGTAAAGTCCTTCACCGTTTCGGGAATATAACTTTCTTCGGGAAGTTCTTCCTCAGGTGTTTCCTCCATGGCAAGAACTTCGGCGGCCGGTTCTTCCACAGGCGGGGTAACGGGGAGTTTGACAACCCGCTCAGAAACCCGGAGAATAAAAGGGTTATCTGTAAAAGCGCCGGAATAATCACCATACTGTTTGTTGAACGCCCGTATATTAAGCCACGTACCGTTTTGTACTTCGATGATACCGTACCTGCTCCACGGGTAACCATATTCAACCTTCTGGGGTATGAAAATATGAAAAGCCTCACCGAATTTTCTGTCCTTTTCGGGGGTGGAATCGATCAATGAATAGAGGTTTTTATCCTGGTCCAGAAATTTACCGTCCAGCATTCGCATTTCACCGCCGTTGGTACTGTTGTATTCCATCGCCCGAAGTGCGAAAGAATCAACCTTTTTCTCGGGGTCGGCGGTTGATTCTGTAATGAGAATGGAACCGATATCGGCTTTTTTTCGTATCCATAAATGATACCCGTTATCGATTTTTCTTCCCTGTTCAATATACAGATCATCGGATGTTATCGTTAGATCTAACGGTGAGGCATGGAACACCGGCCAGACAATCAGAAGGGCAAATATATACTTTCTCATAGTATTATAATTATCGGGAAGATAAAAAGGTCGGCTTAAGGGTAATTTATCTGCTAAACTGGAGTACGGCGGGGAAAGGAACGACGGCAGAACTCCCTGAAATACCGAGAAAGTAATTCAACCTGTCAATAAACAGATCAGAAAATAGGCATGGATTTTCAATACCGGGCGGGAATGAGAAGAATACGTACCAGTTATTACCGCTGTCATAAAACAACGCTACCCGCCGTTCTCCTGGAATGCGGAGATGCGTTTTCCTGCCGCAGGTGAAAGCCTGCCATTCTTTGGAAGGAACAATCTCTTCCCGGGTGTAATAGAGTGAAATTATTTCATTTTTATAGGAGTATTCACCATAGAAGGTGGGGATAATGTTGGGAGGGAGGAGAGGAATTCCCTTTTTCACCAGCGGGCCTTTCTGCAAAACGGCGATATCAAAATCTGCACCATCTTCGGCCTTAAGTCTTGTTATGGGTAGTAATCCCGCAATAGTGGGGTAGATAACGCATAACGCTATGAAGCGCATCAATTTCGGGTGTAACAACTTATTCAACCGTAACACTTTTTGCCAGGTTTCTCGGCTGATCAACGTTACGTCCCAATTCCAGAGCGCAGTAGTAGGCAAAAAGCTGGAGAGGAACCACCATGAGGAAGGGATACATCAACTCATGGGCCTTCGGAATGAAAAAAACATCATCCGCCACTGATGCAACCTCTAAATCATCTTCAACCGCCAGGGCAATGACCTTTCCCCTCCGGGCTTTTACCTCTTTAAGATTGGAGATTACTTTTTCCCTCAATCCGTCATCCGGAACAAGGAACACACTGGGTGTTTCCTCATTGATCAGGGCGATAGGTCCATGCTTTATCTCGGCCGCACTGTACCCTTCCGCATGAATATACGAAATTTCTTTTAATTTGAGCGCGCCTTCCAGTGCCACCGGATAATTGATGCCCCGCCCAAGAAAGAGAAAGTCCTTGGCATGCGCATATTTCTTTGCCATTTCCCTGAGCTGCTCCCTGTTATCAAGAATATACCGGATTTGTTCCGGTACCGTTTCCAGGTTTTTTATTATATCCCAGCCCTGCTCTGAGGACATGTTTCTCATTCTCGCCATGATAAGGGTGAAAAGATAAAAAACAGTGAGCTGGGATGTGAAGGCCTTGGTGGAAGCCACGGCGATTTCGGGTCCCGAGTGGATATACACACCGCCGTCGGATTCCCTGGCGATAGTGGAACCGACCACGTTGCAGATGCCTAATACGGTTGCGCCTTTTCGCTTAAGTTCCCGCATGGCATACAGGGTATCCGCCGTCTCTCCCGACTGTGATACGGCAAAATAAAGGGCATTTCTCTCGACAATGGGATTCTTGTAGCGAACCTCCGAGGCGAGTTCCGCAGTGCAGGGAATCCGCGCCACCGATTCCAAAAGATACGAGCCTACCATACCGGCATAGAAGGATGTGCCGGCTGCTATCACTTTAATCCTTTCAATATTCAGAAGTTTTTTACTGTTCAGGTTCAAGCCTCCAAGATGACCGGTGGCTGATTCATGGTCTATCCGGCCGCGCATGGCCCGCGTTATGGATTCCGGCTGTTCGTGAATTTCTTTCTCCATGAAATGGACGAAACCGTCTTTTTCAATCTCCTGCAGCTCCCAGCCGATGTGCTCAACCGCTTTGCTTATAGCCCGGTCTGCAAGATCAGTGGTCCGGTAGCCACCGGAGTTGACGGAAACCACTTCACCGTCTTCCAGATATATAACCTGCCTGGTATAAGCCATCATGGCGGTAACATCCGAGGCCAGAAACATTTCGCCGTCGCCTATACCAAGCACAAGGGGGGAACCGTTTCTCGCTCCTATAATCCGGTTCGGTTCATCGGCGTGGACACACGCCAGCCCGTAGGTGCCTTTTAAAAGGGCGACGGCTTCTTTAACCGCCTTTTCAAGGTCACCGGTATAGTAGTCTGAAATTAAATGGGCGATAACTTCCGAATCGGTCTCGGTCTTGAAAATATGACCATCGGAGATAAGTTTTTCCTTTAATGCCAGGTAATTTTCAATAATACCGTTATGAACAATGGCGATTTTCCCGGAACAATCGGTGTGGGGGTGAGCGTTAACGTCATTCACTTCACCATGGGTAGCCCACCGCGTGTGGCCAATCCCGTAAAAGCCCGGTAGATCGTCCGGCACATGCTCCTTCAAATCCTTTATCTTACCCTTCCTTTTAATGATATGGAGAGAATTATCATAACCGGTACAAATACCGGCACTGTCATAACCCCGGTATTCAAGCCGGCGCAACCCCTCGAGAAGTATAGGGGCAGCCCGCTTAAGTCCGCAGTATCCGACAATTCCACACATTGTAATCTCCTTATTATAGA
>JBFMGN010000414.1:0-4095 GCA_040752435.1 Spirochaetota bacterium | reverse complement strand
AATTTTGGCACATTAAACCAAGGAGAAAAGGCGGAAAGCACGTACCGAACGGCATCGGTTTCCACCGCTAGAGTGAGGTACGTGAATTTCCGCCTTATTTGTTATTGCATAGCGTACCAAATTGAGAATTGCTGGATCTCAACTCCGACCTGTCCGCCTGTCATCTTCCAGTGCCCGCCCGTAGAGATTGAAGAGGATTTTTCCAGACCCGATTAAAAGCGGTATTACTATAAGCGACAGCCATGTGCCGGTAAACAGGAGGAAATCGTAGGTTCCATGGATGAGCACGGCATAGAGCAGCCCGGTCTTGTAGAGCCGCTGGGTTTTAAACTTGGAAAGCCCGATGTAATATCCCATTATCCCGGATGCGATGGCATGGAGAGGAACAGCGGTTATTCCCCGGACGATAAGTGCCAGGGGGGGGCCGAAGGAATACATTATATTTTCCAGGAATGCAAATCCCAAGCCGGCCGATATGGCGTAGACCATACCGTCTGTGACTTCGTCGAAATCATCCTTTTTGTAGACAAACAGAAGCACTACCAGAAGTTTCATCAATTCTTCAACCAGACCTGCGATAACAAATGCCCGCACTGCCAGAAAGGTAATTCCAGTAAAGAATTCCGCGAAAAGGCCTATAATTAATTCTAAGACGGCGGCAGGGATAACCGCCAGGCAGCCTAAACCGAAAATTTTCCACACCAGTTTTGGGGGTTCTTTCTTCTGAACGTCCTTCCTGTAAAAATACAGGAGGAGCAGAAGAGATGGGACGGCAGCAAGGCTAATATTTATAATCAGTAAGGTCATAAGAGGTTCCGGTAAATAAACAGGATTCAATTTATGTATAGAATACCGGAAAGTCAAGATTTCAACCCCACGCGTGCGATTTCGTAACCCGATTTTAGCTTTGAAATGGATTCGTTTATGAGTATTGAAAATTAGAAGTTAATAAGGCAGTATAGGAACCATGCCAAAGAGTAATTTCGGAAATCTGCCCGACGAATACCGCGGTTATGAGTCTTCCATGGTTGTCATTATACCTGTGCCTTATGATGGGACAAGCACATGGATCAAAGGGGCGGACTTAGGGCCGGAAGCTATTATTGACGCTTCGGCCAATATGGAGCTTTACGACCTTGAAACTGACTCCGAGATTTACAGGATAGGTATATTTACAGATGAACCGGTTACTGAAAAAACAACCCCCGAATCCATGGTTACGGCCGTCAGGGAGAGGGTTAAAAGACATCTGGCAAAAGATAAGTTTCCCATTATTTTAGGTGGTGAACACTCGGTCTCCCTGGGTGCAGTTCAGGCGCTCCGGGAATCCGGCGACCTAATTTCCGTACTTCAGCTCGATGCCCATTCGGACATGCGACAGGAATATAAGGGCTCGAGATACAACCATGCCTGTGTAATGGCACGCATATCGGAGATGTGTCCTTGCGTACAGGTTGGAATCCGGAGTATGGATTTTTCCGAGAAAGCCCGTATCCAGCCCGAGGGGATTTTTTTTGCAGAGGACATTTACAATTCCACCGCCTGGATTGAAAAAGCGGTAACGCACCTTACGGAAAGGGTTTACATAACGATAGACCTTGACGTTTTCGACCCCTCGGTGCTGCCTTCCACTGGAACGCCCGAGCCTGGCGGGCTTCTCTGGTACGATGTGCTCCGGCTGTTGAAAACGGTGTGCATAGAGCGAAAAATAGCCGGTTTTGATGTGGTAGAGCTTTGCCCGGATAAAAATAAGGCTTCGGATTTTACCGCTGCAAAGCTGGTATATAAAATACTTGGGTATATCTTCGGAAGAATCGCATGGAAACGGCCAATCTAAAGGATGGGAGGATCAGGATGAAGAAAGCAGATTTGTTGCAGCAAGCCGTACTGCATATAGATATATCAAGTTTTGATGCTACTCCAATCATAGAAGCGATGAAAGATATGTCTTTCAGTTCCCGGGATACCGCCCGGGCGGCTGAAATCCTGGACATGATGCTGAAAGACAAGGAATGCGGTATTTTCCTTACCCTGGCCGGCAGCACCAGCGCCGGGGGATGCATGCAGGTTTACTCCGATATGGTGAAGTACAATATGGTGGATGCTGTTGTTGCTTCGGGTGCATCCATCGTAGATATGGATTTTTTTGAAGCATTGGGTTTCAGGCATTATAAAGGAACGCCCCCTGCAGATGACCGAAGTTTAAGGAAACTGTATATTGACCGGATATACGATACGTATATCGATGAAGAGGAACTCCAGGTATGCGACCGGGCGGTAAAAAACATTGCCGATTCACTCCCCCCGGGGGCATATTCTTCCAGGGAATTTATTCGGGAGATGGGGAAATTCCTCAAAATGAATGCAAAGAAAAAAGGGAGCCTCGTTGAAACCGCCTATGATAACGATGTGCCTATCTTCTGCCCCGCTTTTTCCGATTCCAGCGCCGGTTTCGGCCTGGTCCTTCACCAGGAGGAAAAGATAAACAACCATGTTTCCATCGACTCGGTCAAGGATTTCCGGGAGCTTACAAGAATAAAGATACAGGCGAATACCACCGGCCTTTTCATGATCGGGGGCGGGGTGCCTAAAAACTTTGCCCAGGATACCGTGGTCTGTGCCGAAGTCCTTGGCAAGGAAGTCCCCATGCACAAGTATGCTGTGCAGATTACAGTTGCCGATGTCCGGGACGGAGGGTGCTCAAGCTCCACTTTGAAAGAAGCCCGTTCCTGGGGAAAGGTTGACACTGTTTATGAACAGATGGTCTACGCTGAGGCCAGCACGGTACTCCCCCTGATTGTCAGTTATATCTACCATAAGGGGAGCTGGAAAAACCGGGAGCGCAGGCAGTTCGCCGCCAGGCTGTAGAGGCCACCTGTCCGGCTCTTTAAGCCTGCAATACCTCTTTTAATGCGGCAATGCCGACTTCAAGCATCTCTTCACCCGGCTCTTTGGCAGTAAGTTTCTGTATTCCCTTTCCTGGCAGGGATAACAGTTTAATCAGAATATTGCCCTTCTTTTTGAAAGAAAATTTCAGTATTTCGTAGGATACGCTTGCAATAACAGGCAGCATAACAATGTGACTCGGGGTGATAATTGATTGTCGTATTATCCTGTCGATCAGCCTTCTGCTCCCGGAAATCCCGGCCATAAAAGGAATAAGATTAAGAAGAAGGGTGACAAAAGAAAAAATAATAACAGCTACAAGCAGGACGAAGAATAAAAATGAAGTACCGCACCTGGGATGGAAGGTCGGATATTTCTTTACATTTGAAATTGTAAGTTCTTCTCCGGCTTCGTAGGCATTAATTGTTTTATGTTCCGCCCCGTGGTACTGGAAAACACGCTTTATATCTTTCATGAATGATATAGCCCAGACGTAGAGTATGAAAAGCAGGATCCGTAATAGACCGGAAATAATGTTGTACAAGGCTATATCCTTCTGAGCGTTTATCCCCAGCCCCAGTTCTATAAAAAAGTTGGGGAGGGCTACGAAGAATAGTATTGCAACTGCGAATGAGATGATCAGGGAGACACTGATTGTAAGATTATCCAGTTTTTGGGCACCCTTCTGTCCCTTGCCTGGTTTTTTACCGTCTTCTTTTTCCACTGACGCTTCTTCAGGCAGTGCCTCGTTGGCGGATATGATTAGGGCTTTTACCCCTATAACAAGGTTTTCTATCAACGCCACGATGCCGCGCATGAAAGGAGCTTTAAGCCATTTGTATTTCTGAAGAATCGAACTTATGTCCTTTTTTATCAGTTTTAAACTTTTATCAGGCTTCCTAATTGCAATGGAGTAGAACGACTTGCCTCTCATCATTATTCCTTCAATAAGGGCCTGACCGCCGTAGTAGTTATCTTCCTGTTTTTTCATTAATTTCCTTTTTACAATTCTTGAATTCTAATGGTATCAATAATAATAACATTTGGAAAATAAGTAAATGAGGGGCGCCTCTAAAAACCATGGGAACCAACCTATAAAAAAATAGAGGTTCCCTGAGATAAAATTCCATCACTTTTTCTCCATATCTCAAATTATTTGTTGATAGATGAAGTGTTTTACTTTAGAGAACACAAAGATTAAGGAGCACA
>JBFMGN010000413.1:0-4098 GCA_040752435.1 Spirochaetota bacterium | reverse complement strand
GTAGCCGCCTAGCTTCCATTAAAACCATGTTGTATTGGTCGGTATATTGGGTAATAAGTCTTTGGTTTTCCGGGTTAGAGGGTCCCGCCGGAAATCTCTCAGCGGAAGTTACCCCTCCAGTTGATCGAGTTCCTCTCCTTTGAACCTCAGCCAAAGCTTCTTGTTTTTGCAATATTTCCTTGGCCTTAGGCTCAATATTGGCAATCTTTATTTTAAGGTTAATTATATCGGGATGATTGTCTGTATATCGAGACTGAGCGCCCTCCAGCTCCCTTTTTAGAAGATTCCATTGGGTAATAATAGGATCTTCAGGGGCTCTTTCACGGGATATTTCTTGAACGCTTGCAACAGTTTCTCTTGGTGAAGCAGGTTGGGATACCGTGGGTTGTTCTAATTTTTTCAATTGTTCAATCTGGCCCTGCAGAATCGTGCCTCGGTCTTCCGCAACGTTAATTCGTTCACCCGTTGCTTTGAGTTGTTGTTGTGATTGTTCCAGAATTCTTAAGTTGGCCTCCAGTTGCTGGGGTAACTGACCCATATGTCGCTGTCTAAATTTTTTAATATCTTCTTCTTTCTTGGCTAATTGTTCTTCAAGCCCACCAAGCTCTTTGCTTAAAAAAATTGAAGTATTCTCGGCTTGCATTTCTCTAAATTTTAGATTTTCTTCAATAAACAAGGAGGCTATCTTATTGGTAACTGCCATTACCGTTTTTGGTGCTTCCCCTTCGAATGAAATAGAAAAGGTATTTTGCACTCGGTCGTTCAGGGTTCTATCTTGGACATGCACTCTAATAGCTTTGCGCATCCTTTCCACAATTTCTTCCATCGGCTGCGTTTTCCTGAGGTCAGTATAGAGATCAAATTCCTGAACGATCTTTTCCAGTCTGGTCCTGCTAAGGATTTCCTGGGCGATCGTATTTAATCGATCTGCTATAGAAGACGTGATTGTCGTCCGAATATAACTCTCCGGAACCTTTTGTGGTTGAACCAGAATCATAGTGGTAGCTTGATAAATTTTTGGGATAATTTTATAAACTGCAAAAGATACTAATATAGCGCAGACCAGTGGAATGATAATGCACCATTTCCGCCGGAGTCCTATCGCCATATAGTCTTGAATATTTAAAGGCTTTGATGAATTTTCCATTTTTCCCTCTAATTCGGACGCATGATTTTATGGGAGTGCTCAATAAATTTTTTAAATAATTTGATGCTTAATACCCCGAGAAATAGATTGAATCTTCGTCCAACAAATTAAATCGTAGCACTCAGCCTGAAAATGATTCTGTTTTCTATATACTCCATGTTATCGACGTTTGAATCATTTCTTCTGTGGGAAGCTTCCATGGACAAGCTCAACCATCTGAATATTTCAAAAGAAGCACCCCCATTGACCCCATAGATCCAATCCTTCCGGTCTGATTCATATTCAGCTCTTTCCAGCGTTCCGGATATCCTCAAATTTACTCTCTGATATGGATGGTGGCTGATGGATGCGATAGCCCTGTGATACTTGGTAAACCCAAGGTTTTCAGCCGTGAAATAGTCCTCTGTATATCCCCCCTGAAAGATAAGCGTATAGGTAGTTCGCTCGGCACGCTGGGTAAGTCCCGCATCGTAAGAGAGGCTTCCTGTCGAAGAACCTATCTCCGGATTGTGCCAGAAATAGCCAACCTGTACCCTTCCGGTGAGTGTTGGGCTGAATGCATGTTCAACGCCAATACTGGGATTATATATATCGTAATCGCTTGATGGCGGATCAAAATCGCGCCTTGTAAAGGTATATTCCACGAATGTTGATGTCCTGGGATTGAACCGGTACGTATAGCGACCTCTGCCCATATGGCCGATAAAATTCGAAGAACTCTCGAATTCGCCTAACGTCAGGGCATATTCTAAGGTGACTCCATTGCGGATATTGAACCAGTAACTGAGGCGGGGGTTAATAAAATCTTCCTGGCTATCTTGAGAACGATCTATTTTATTCCGATAGATATTATTACGATAATTTAGGGAAAAGATATCATCCACCCCAAACCTGTACTCCGCAGATGGTTCAAATACATTACGAAGGTATTTTCCCCTTTCTGTCCGCCTGCCCAAGAGGAACTCTTCCTCCAGGGCGCCGCTCGTATAGTCACGTTCCCTTAACTCTTCTGATTGGATAAAAACATTTCTCAATCGTAATGTAAGCCTGCGGTCGAAGGTATACCAGGTGTTCAGCGTCCCTTCATGGCTGATGTAATCATTCTGTGTTTCTCTGGCGTAATATAGCAACCCCAAACGATAATCCAAATCAATTCCCGCCGGATCTTCCGGAGTCTGCAAAATTTGGCCCGGGGTTGTCACTCTTGCCGGCAATGTGGAAAATCTCAAGCCGGGGTATATCGTAGTGATGAAATCGCTTTTTCTGTCGTTATTCGTGAGGTAAATATTGTCGTTGTATTCTTCCTGCACGGTAAGGTGCGGATGGAATTTGGAAAAGAAATCACCTACATCGGCATTGGCAACGGGAGAATAAATAAATACCGCAGAGAGCATAGCGCAGAACGTATAGCGCATGGCGCATAGCGCATAGAGTATGGAGTAATGAGAAATATTTTCTTTTCTCGATTTAACCTTAGGATTCATTTGCTTTTTCCCCCCTATTTATTTGGGACGCAAATTTTCGCGGATAAACGCAGAAAAATTTTCCCTTTTTCCCTACACCCAATACCCTATTCCCCTTGCCCTTACGGAACTATTATTGTATCCCCTGCTTTTAATAAAATGTTTCCCCCGGGGTCGGTACCCTGGATAATTTTTTTATAATTTACGATGATTCTTTTTTCTTTTCCCTCTTCTTTACGGAGGATCAGAATTTTTTTCTGGTCAGCCCATTCCGTAAAACCACCGGCCATAACGATGAGTTGGAGAATGGAGGTTTCCTTCCTTAAACTATAAACGCCAGGAGTCCTTATCTCCCCTGAAACATATACTTTATAACTGTTGGCTTCCATTACGATTACCGAGACATTGGGAAGGTCTATAAATTTTTTCAGCTTCTCAGTTATGATTTCTTTCAACTGAAGGGGAGTTAGTCCAGCAGCCCGAACTTCATCAATTAATGGAAGGGAAATATTCCCATCAATTCTGACTGGAACGTTCCTACTTAATGTGTCTTCCCTCCATACATGGATGTAAAGGACATCTTCGGGCCCAATCACATAATCATTGCTGTTGGCGGCTACTTCGGGTTGGGGCGTCTTTTTCTCTTGAGAATAGGCAAAAGGGGTAACGAGCAAAATGGCCAGTACCCCCACTATCCCGAAATAAAATATTTTTTTCATAATCGATGCTCCGGATTAGTTATTAACTCGTCCCCATGACCTTGTTGATCAGGTCGGCGGTGTCGGTTCCGTCCAAGGGGAAACAGATTTGATTGACTAAAACATCGTAGCCTTCATTTTTAAAATCAATGTACTTCACGCTGCCTTCAAATCGTGATTTGGCGATGTCTCCGGCTGAAATATCGGCGTAGGGAAGGAGGGCCGCCAGCTTATTTTCTTCCAAGGCTCCGAGGATGTCGCTTTCTCTCAATTCTTCTTTCAACAATTGGGTCAATTTCTCATAACACGCGCTCAGGCCTTTCCCGTTATCATGGCTGGCAAGCTGGTTAAGCTTTAAAATCAGGATACAAAAGAAATTTTGATAGCGCCTGGAACGTTTGACCTCCAGGTCAAGAAAATAGTAAAATCGATCCCGGTTTAAAATGCGGTTCAACTTCTTTTCTGCCTCCTTTTCAAATTCATCCGTTGAATAGGTCATCCCCTTTCCTCCTCACTCCCTCACAGACTTTTTATTTCATCCAAACGGTATTTTTGAATTTTGTAGAGTAAAGCTTTATAACTCACCTTGAGCAGTTTGGCCGCCGCTTTCCTATTCAACTTCATTTCCTGGAGGGTTTGCTCGATCACTTCCTTTTCAGCAAGTTCCGCAGCTTCCTTGCCCACCCGTTTGAGATCCAGAATTTCCGTCCCTCTGGAACCATTGGCTACAGGAGCGTGGGAAGAAACAGGGGTTATTTTCCTGTTGCCATTCCGGGTAATTTCCTGGATC
>JBFMGN010000412.1:0-4100 GCA_040752435.1 Spirochaetota bacterium | reverse complement strand
CCGAATGGGGAATAAACATCACTGTGAAGCGCTGTTTTCCCTTTAACATCATATTTTTATAGGTTGTTGCAATAAAATTTGCGATAATTCGTATCAGCCATATCAGAAAATCGCTCATCTTATTCTCAACTTGTTTATATTGATTTACCGGTGACACCTTGCGCTCCTCGGTCTATAGAAAGACTATCATGCAGAAAAACATTTGTCAAATAATTATTGACTACCGTACTACTTCGTGATATGTTAAGTTTGTATAATTCCCCATTGCAGCCTGTGGCCGTCTTTGGATTGGATTCTAGATAGAATAGCCCGACGTGGCTGCCGCCGCTGGCGGACTGGATTGTAGCATATATCTAAAAAAATACTCTCTAAACTTAGAAGTAATAATGGAGTCATATGCATTTTTTCGATACTCATGCACATATTGGTCTGATAAACGAAGATCCTATTGAGCAGCTCATAATAGTTCAGGAAGCCAGGCAGGAAGGAGTTGATCATATCGTCAGTATATGTAATAACCTCCATGATTTTTTCCAGGTGTATGAGAATCTATCGACCGCGACACACGTTTACCATAGCATCGGTGTTTCACCTTCAGAAGTTGCAAATCCAGGCAAAGATTGGTTACGAAAAATTGAAGAGGGCAGCCGGCACGAAAGAATTATCGCTATTGGAGAAATTGGACTCGATTACTACCGTAAATTCGGAGATAAAGACTCTCAGATTGAACTATTTATAAAGCAGTTGGAATTAGCCGATAAATTGAATTTCCCGGTTATAATCCACAACAGAGAAGCCGGTGAGGATGTCCTGGAGATTCTTGAGGAAAAACTACCCAAAAAGGGTGGCGTGCTGCATTGCTATTCCGAAGATTGGGAGTATGCCCAAAGAGCATTGTCTCTCAACTTGTACATTTCATTCGCAGGCAATGTCACTTACAGAAACGCAAGGAACCTCCATGAAACTGCAAAACGAATGCCCCTCAATCGAATGCTGATTGAAACGGAAAGTCCATTTATGGTACCCTCCGCTTACAGGGGGAAACGTAATAAACCTGCCTATTTGAAGGCCTCCGCCGAGTTTATCGCTTATCTTCGGGAGATTCCCCTGGAAGAATTGGCGGAAATTCTGTATAACAACAGTCTAAATTTTTTCGGCCTTGGATAATATTCTTTATCACCCGATTAAACTTCCGGGACTAATTATTCCGGGAAATCTGTTTTTAGCTCCTATTGCCGGGTTCTCCGATAAAACCTTCAGAGCCCTCTGTCTTACCTTTGGAGCAGCCTTAACCTATACTGAAATGGTATCGGCCGAAGCTCTCATCCGGGGCAGTTCCAATACTTTCACCCTGCTTGAACGCGCGGAAAATGAAAACCTGTTAGCAATCCAATTGTTCGTTTCCAAGCCTGAGAGTGCCGCTGAAGCTGTAAAAAAGATACAAGACTACAATCCGGCACTGATTGACTTAAACTGCGGTTGCCCTGTACCAAAAGTTATCCGGTCCAGAGCCGGTTCCGCCCTATTACGCCAACCGGCGCTGATAAGGGATATTGTCGCGGCAATGCAGGCATCGATAAAGCGTTACTATTCAAAATCGGTTCCCCTTACGGTAAAAATTCGTTCAGGGTGGGACAACGATAGTATCAACTTCCTTGAAACAGCCGCCATGGCCGTAGATGGAGGGGCGTCCATGATCTGTCTCCATCCCAGAACTTGCAGCCAGGGGTATACGGGAAAAGCGCGATGGGACCAGATAGAAAAACTGAAAAAAAGCTGTACCGTTCCAGTGATCGGGTCCGGGGATCTCTTTACCGAAGAAGATGCAAAAAAAATGATTGAAACGACCGGGTGCGACGGTATCATGTTCGCGCGCGGGGCAATCGGAAATCCTTTTATTTTTGAAAATACAATAAGATTGTTAGAAACCGGGGTCAAACCGAGCCAGCCGGCAGCCTCCCGGCGTGTAGAAGTTGGACTTAAGCATCTTGATTCCCTTATCCGATGCATGGGTGAAGCTAAAGCCTGTAAAGAAATGAAGAAGCATATCTGCGCCTATACAAAAGGGCTGCCCGGGGCGGCACGAATACGTAATGCCCTGGTTCGGGCGGAAACACGGGATGATTATCTGAGAATCCTCTCCGTATACCTTGCCGACCACAATCCGGTATTATCCTGAAACTAAAAACCCGAGATTGAGTTCCCGCCCTGATTACCTTGACTGAAAGCCGGCATTGGTGCTATATACGGGTGTGAATAACGCGCCATGTATCAGTTCCTTAGACAGTATTTATCACAAGTGCGGTATAGTTGGGATATTCTCGCAGAAAAAAGAGAATATCCCTGAAAAACTGTTTTACAGCCTTTTCTCGCTTCAACACAGGGGGCAGGAAAGTTCGGGTATTGCCTATAAGAAGGGGAACGAGATTGTTGTATATAAAGATCTTGGCATGGTATCTACGGTACTTTCCAGATACCTGTCTGAAAACAAACCTTCCAACGTGGGAATCGGACATGTACGCTATTCCACCCACGGCGGTACAACGCTTGAGAATGCCCAGCCCTTTGTTGTGACGTGTAATAAGGGTGAAATCGCCCTTGCCCATAACGGCAATATTTCCAACTCCCTGATATTGAAAAAACGACTTTTTGAAGAAGGTTCAATTTTTCAGAGCACCTCGGATACGGAATTAATCCTTCATTTTATCTCCCGCTCAAAAAAAAGAGATTTTCGCGCCGCACTGGTTGAAACCCTTCTCAAGCTGGAAGGCGCATATAGCATGGTAATGATTCACAATGACAGTTTGCTGGCGATGCGAGATCCCCTCGGGTTCCGGCCCTTGTACATCGGAAATACAAATGATATGATCGTTATTACATCTGAAACCTGCGCCCTTGATATTTTGGAAGTATCCGACTATAGATCCGTACTCCCCGGCGAACTAATCATAATTGACGGAGAAGGAATTAAAAGCGAAAGGTTCGCAGAAAATAACCGTAGTAAGAGTCAATGCATTTTCGAATTAATCTATTTCGCCCGGCCTGATTCTTATGTTTTTGACACATCAGTTTATATGACGCGGAAAAAAATAGGAACAGCGCTCGCTGAATGCGAAACACACCGGGGTGATATTGTGGTACCTGTTCCTGATTCCGGGAATAGCGCGGCTTTGGGTTATGCCGAAGCTTCCGGGTTACCATTCGAATTGGCTCTTACCCGAAATCACTACGCCGGACGATCATTCATTATGCCTACAACAGCCCAGCGCACTCTGGCAGTACGGATGAAACTCCATCCTGTGCGAGATGCAATAAGGGGAAAAAGGATTTTTCTGATTGATGATTCCCTGGTTCGCGGTACAACCAGCGGGATTCTTGTAAAATTGATCAAAGATGCAGGGGCCAGGGAAGTACATCTCCGTTTAAGCTCGCCTGAAATCCAGTGGCCCTGCTACTTCGGAATTGATATTCCAACCAGGCAGGAGCTTGTTTCAAACAGCATGACACCGCCGGAGATAGCACGCCACATAGGTGCGGATTCTGTTATGTTTATTCCGCTGGATAAGCTTAAAAGCTGCGTTGAATTACCTTCTGATTATTGCTTTGCCTGTTTCAGCGGTGATTATCCCTTGCCGGTTTAAATTTAATCGGAGCGCTTCCAATGGCGGAATATACTTATTTAAAAGCGGGGGTTGATATCGACAAAGGTGATCGTTTTGTCGATTACATAAAAAATATCAAGTCAAAAGCGATTTCCAGGGACATAGGCGGGTTTGCCGGTGGTATTGAAATAGACGCTGCCAAATATTCCAGGCCTGTAGTTCTTTCTACAACCGACGGGGTTGGTACAAAGTTGATTGTCGCCCGGCAGTTGGGAAAATATGACACAATCGGAATTGATCTGGTTGCCATGTGTGTAAACGACTTGATTGTCTGTAATGCGGCTCCCATGGTTTTTCTTGACTATATAGCCTGCGGAAGGTTTAAGGAAGAGGTTCTTCACTCTGTTATGAGGGGTATTGTCGCCGGATGCGAGGAGGCAGATTGTATTCTTTCGGGTGGAGAAACAGCCGAGATGCCGGATATGTATAAAGAAAACG
>JBFMGN010000411.1:0-4107 GCA_040752435.1 Spirochaetota bacterium | reverse complement strand
CGGCCGAGTGTGGAAACCCTTTTTCATGCTATGCAGCCGCAAAAATATGTAATCCACACCCATCCTGCGCTTATCAACGGTTTAACGTGCGGTAGAACGGGTAAGGAATTTGCCCTTAAACTTTTCGGCACCAGGGTTGTGTGGGTTCCGACAGTTAACCCCGGATATATCCTGGCTTTAACAACCAAAGAGATCCTCCAAAACCATGTGCATTCGACCGGGCTTCAACCGGATATCATTTTTTTACAGAATCACGGTGTTTTTGCCGCCTCCGATACGCCGGAAGGGATACAACAGACATATGAATTGATGACTGCAACCCTGGAAAAAAAAGTACAAAGGTTCCCCGACTTTACCCCGGCGGAAAGGGATGAACACCTGTTAAAGACGCTTAAAACAATTCTTTCGGACGTTATGGAAGAGACTGGAGCGGGTGCCTTGTGTCGTTTTGGTATAAATAAAGAAATTGATACACTTTTAAAAGACAGATCCACGGTAAAACCTGTTCTTTCTACCGCCTTAAGCCCTGATCATATTATTTATTGCGGCCGCGAGCCGTTACTGTACAACCTGGTTGGGGATGCCATAGTGTCTCCCGCTGAAGCAAAAAAAGATCTTAAAAAGGCGTTTTCCTTTTACAGGGAACGAAATCGGAAGAATCCCAAAATAGTCGCTATCTTAAGCTTTGGTTTTTTTGCCTGTGGATCGAACAGGCAAGAGGTTGACGCTGCGTATGACCTCTTTCTTGATGCCGTTAAAGTGTCGGTCTATGCGGAAAGCTTCGGGGGCTTATCCATTATGCCGCCGGATCAGGTTGATTTTATCGAGCAGTGGGAAGTGGAGAAATATCGTCAAAAGATAAGCCTGGGAAAATCTTAAGGAGAGCTTCAAGCGTCTTAAGAGGCTGGTACAGGAGCTGTTTATGGAAAAATTTATTGCAATCGATTTAGGCGCCGAAAGCGGGCGGATTATTGTCGGAGATGTCAGACAGATAGAGGTTATCTTAAGATTCCCCAACAACCCGGTGCGATTACTGGACAGTATTTTCTGGGATATGCCGGCGATCTATACCGAGATTAAAAAGGGTCTTAAAGAGGCATTTTCAAAGTACCAGGGCGAAATCGCCGGTATTGGAATTGACACGTGGGGTGTGGATTACGCCCTTCTCGATAAAAACGGCGACCTTATCGGAAATCCTTATCACTACAGGGACAGTCGAACGGATAATATGCCGGAGGAACTCTTTAAAATTATCCCCCGGAAGGAATTATACCGGGAAACGGGGATACAGGTAATGCAACTCAATACCATCTACCAGTTGTATTCCTTTTCGAAAACCCACCCGGAATTACTTAACGCCGCAGAACATTTTCTTACCACTCCCGATCTATTTAATTACTGGCTGACCGGCGTTATAAGGAATGAATACACCATTGCATCTACAACGCAGATGCTTAACCCTGTAACGAAAAGCTGGTCACGAAGGGTCCTCGGAGCGATCGGTTTAAACGAGAAATTATTCAGCCCGGTAATAATGCCCTGCACCAGAATCGGCCCGCTGCTTTCATCCGTCGCCCAGGAGCTCGGAGCGGACAGCAATGTAGAAGTAATCGCAGTGGGATGCCACGATACCGCTTCGGCGGTAGCCGCTGTTCCGGTTACCGGCACCGGTGATTTTGCTTACTTGAGTTCGGGGACCTGGTCATTGCTTGGCATTGAGCTTGACAAACCTATTATCAACGACAAATGCGCGGAGGAAAATTTCACCAATGAAGGTTCGGTTAACGGGGGCATCAGGTTCCTGAAAAATATTATGGGATTGTGGATTATCCAGGAATGCAAGCGTGCATGGGATAGTGAGGGCAAGCTCTATTCCTACGCGGAACTTACAACAATGGCGGATGAGAACGGCCCGGCCGGCTTTGTAATCGAGCCCGATGATGCCCGCTTCCTGAAACCCGGTTTAATCGACGACAGCATGCCGGACCGCATTCAAAACTATTGCAGGGAAACCGGGCAGAAAGCGCCGGGATCCATTCCGGCAACAGTGCGGGGTGTCCTTGAAAGCCTTGCCCGGAAATATTCTCAGAGCATTCAAAAGATTGAACAACTCTCGGGCAGAAAAATAAAAGAACTGTATATAATCGGCGGTGGCAGTCAAAACAGCCTTTTGTGTGAGCTGACAGCGAAGGCGGCGTGTATTCCTGTTCATTCGGGTCCAATAGAAGCTGCTGCTTTAGGGAATATACTAATGCAATCTATTGCGACCGGACAGATTCGAACTATTGCGGAGGGTAGAAGACTCATCCGCCAATCCAATGCGATTAAAACCTATCTTCCGTAAGCATCATTTAGAACAGGTCATCCCAGCGGATGCCTTCCCCGGGCGGTATATCTTGGACTGTTTTTTTCCCTATAATTACATGAAAAAATTCCGGCGGTAGTCCCGGGCGAAGCTTCTTTTCGCTTCTTAACAGGGCACAATTATCTTCAGACAGGATTGTACCCGCGGGAATGAATGTCAAAGCGTGAATCGTTCTCCGGGTGGTTTCATAGTTTGATATTTCAGATTGTGCCAGGGTTTTTACACCGTTTCCCAGCACTATATCGATTTTCTCCTGCCCGTACTTTTGCTTAAGATAGTTGAGCGCCTCTTTCTGTTCCATTATCTCCATGGTTCGGATTGAATCTACCATTATTTTAAAGTCCTGGGGTGGAAGGGCGATAGGGTCATCCAGCCCCCTTTTTGAGCGTTTCAGGCATAGATGTTTCTCGACGAGGCAGCCCCCCATAATAACCGATAATACCGGAACAAGAATTGGGTCGAGAGAGTGGTCGGAAACGCCTGCAGGTACACCGAAGAGATTCCGTATATTGGGAATGACTGTAATATTATACTCATCTTCAGGGGCCGGGTAACTGGTTATACAATGGAGCAGGGCGGAATTCAACCCGATTATACGGAGAGCTTTTTCAATATCCCCGACAGTTGAAACACCGGTAGAAAGAATGACAGGTATGGCATAGGATTTTACCTCTGTTAATAAAGGGTAGTGATTTAATTCCGGAGACGCTATTTTAACGGCTTTACCACCAATATTTTTAAGTATCCCGGCGCTTTTAACGCCGAAGACGCTGCCCAAGAAAAAAAGGCCTTTTTTTTCTGTATATTCTTTAATTTTAAGAAAGAATTCTTCACCGGTTTCGAGCTTTTTAAAACGTTGGTACAAGGGTATTGAGCCGCCCGGCAAGGGAACGTCTCCAGTCTCCGGGTGTATAATTTCATCGGCCAATACGATCTGGAATTTCGCACAATCGGCCCCCGACTCGGCGGCTGCCTCTATCAGTTCGTAGGCCTTATTAAGGCTTCCATTATGGGCCGTGCCTATTTCTGCTATAATAAAGCAGGGAAAACCGCTGGCAATTGTACGCGTCCCAAAGATTTTCGATTCAAGTTTTACTGCAGGATTAAAAGATTGGAGTGCTTCCACGGTATCCCTCAAGAAAAATAGTCGACAAAGGGTTGCCAATATTATACATTTTAATGTATTATATATCTAATTCCCCGGCCCGGCTATCGCCGCAGCGGAATAGACCGACACGGTTGCCACCGGTGTCCAACTGTATTTATCGGTATTCGTTCGGCCCCCTTACAAAGAGGCCGGGCGAATATTTTTAATGGAAGAGCCAAAAAGGAAAGGAGAGATTGAACGATGGTAGTAGTTATGTGCGACATGTGCAAAAAACCTGTTCCCGAAGCGACACGGGATAAAAATTTTTTTACAATTCGTGATAAATATATTTGCCGGCCGTGCAAAAAGAATTTTGACAGAAGGCTGCAGGATGCGTTGGAAGATTCAAAACCCTATACTCTTCAGAAGTATGTCCACTCAATGTGGTCAAATATAGAGAAAGCCTGCCGATAAACTTGTGCCTTTCGGGTAAAGTTATTACACTGCCAAGCCCGTAAGAATTCCAGTTTGTTGGTATAATTTTGGCTGCAGATTGAATCCGCGTGGAGATTTTTTATCGAGGCCCGATCTTCTCAAATCCAGTATAAGGTATTAATTTTTTCGGCATAAGAATGGAGCCGTCCGCCTGCTGAAA
>JBFMGN010000410.1:0-4115 GCA_040752435.1 Spirochaetota bacterium | reverse complement strand
ATCATTCTTGCTTATTGAAGCTAAGAGGTTATGTTTAAATTTGTATGCAAAAGGCGGATCGGTAAAAATAATATCGAACTGTCTTTTACACTGAATAACGAAGCGTTCAGCGGGCAAAAAAACAGGCTTAATATCGGCTTCAACAAAACTGATATTCTTAAGAATTATTTTCTTTTTCCGCGCATCTTTTTCTACAAGAAGGATCGGTTCCGCATACCTGGAGGCGGCTTCGATCCCTACAATACCGGAACCGCTGAAAAGGTCCAGGAATGACAACCCGGAAATATTCCCCAGTATAGAAAACATTGATTCCCTCATTCTGTCCATCGCCGGCCGGATAGCTCCTGGCGGGCATATTACCTTCCGACCTCTGTATCTGCCTCCGGTTATTCTCATAAAAAAAATATAGCCTGTACTGCTGGAAAAGGTATAGACATATTCATTAAAGATGTGCTAATGGTGTTCCTTCGAAAGGAAAGGTTGTGTTATTGTACAAAAATCGGTATGATACCTGGATAATCATAGGTTTTTGGGGAACAAGGACGGTAAGAAGGTCTTAAATGCAGGAAATAGTCAACGAAATTTTAAAAGCTGAAGAAAAAGCAGAAAGCATAATCCGGGAGGCACGGCGCCGCGCGGATGAACATAGGGCTTCGGTGGAGCATGAAGTGTCTGAAAAAATTCGGAAAGCCCGGGAGGAGGCCGCCCGGCTTTTAAGAGATAGAGTGGCACAGGCCCGGGCAGAGGCTGAAAAAAGATACAAAATTTCTATAGAAAAAGTTAAGGCTGAAAATGAAGGTTTTCTTGAGAAAAACAGGGAAGTGATACGCGAAAGCGTACATAAAATAGCCGCGTTAATAATTTTACCGGAATATAAGCGGGAAAACTGACATAATGGCCGGCCCTTTAAAGAAATACGCATTTATCAACGCAAAACTAAGGGCAAGAATAAGTAAAATCCTCCCGGAAGAGTTTTTAAACCAGTTGATTCAAGCCCGTTCATTGCTGGAGAGTATTCAACTGTTAAAAGAAACTCCCTATTCAATAGTTGAAGCGGTCTATACACGCACCGGGGATCTCAAGCTCGGGGAGCTTGAGTTGTTTTCAAAAGAGGTTGAGCTGTTGGTCGAGATTGAAAAATATGTCGCCGGGGAAGTCCTGGATTTTATTATAGCCCTCGTCACCCGCTACGAAGTTGAAAGTTTAAAGGATGCCCTCCGGCTATGGTTCGACCGGACCTTCCGCGAAAGAAATATAGATGACACCGCCGGATATCTTTTTAGAAAGAAAATCAAGTATGACCTTAAGGTTGATACTCTTATCAACCTTACTTCCCTGGAAGAAATAGGGGAGCTTCTTAACGCAACCCCCTACGCGGCGATTGTGGCACAAAAGGCAGACAGAGTTAAAAGCCTTAACAGTCTCTTTCCGGTGGAAATTGAGTTGGACCGGTATTTTTATAAACAACTGCTGGAACAGGCTGAGCTTCTTTCAGCCAGGGACAGAGCTATCGCAGAGAGAATGATCGGGGTCGAGATTGATATGCAGAATATCAACTGGATAATCCGTTTTAAAAAATTTTACAATTTGTCCTTGAAAGATACAATGGAATTTATCTTCCCCCGGGGACATTTTCTAGACCGGTCTACAATCGAACAGGCTTTTGAGTCTCAGAATGTTATGGAACTCCTTTCGGGACTCGTACAGAAGAAATATGCAGGGCTTAAGCTCATGCTGAATGTTCAGAGTACTGAACACTATTCCAGGCTTATTCTCATAGAACGTGTTCTGGAGCAGATAATGCTTTACGAGGTACGGCATGCACTCGCCGGATACCCGTTTACGATAGGGATTATTTTGGCATATTTTATTCTTAAACAGAATGAGATAAAAAGTATCATGACGATTCTGAATGCAAAGTATTATAACATGGAAGAAGACCGGATAAAGAGCAGGTTATGATGTTCCCTACCAGGATGAAACAGTTAATAGCTGTTGTAAGGGACAGTGATGTATCCGAGGTCACCAAGGAGCTGCTCCGCCAGGGTGTACTGCACTTTGTGAGTATGAAACAAATCGGCGGAGGCTGGAACTCAAAGATCGAGTCTGTCATACCGGAAGTTTCGGAATCGCAGATCGGTGAAATACGAAAGAGAATAGAATCCTTCCTCGATCTGGCAGGGAGTGCCCCTTTGCCGGCTGAAAAGCTGGATGTCGCGGATCTTAAGCCGGTGGACATAAAAGAAACCAACAAAGTTCTCGACCGTGTTGCTTCCGACCTTCAGGGAATTCGAGACCACCAGCGAGTTATTCAGCAGGAAATCCTTAAGCTTGAGGATATCAAACGGCAGGTGGATCTCTTCGGCGATATCGGAGCAGGTATTCGTTCGCGCTCCAGATACTCTTTTTTGAGCATTCAGACCGGATCAATCCCAGCCTCCGGCTACGACGAGTTCATTTCCGCCTTAAGACCAGTTCCATCGGTGCAGCTTAAGTTCAGCGAGGCTGATAACAGGCTTAATATCCTGTTAATCACTCTTAAACGGGACGAATCCGGGGTAAACAAAATAAAAAACCAGTTCGGCTGGATGGACGTTGAGCTCTCCAGAGAGCTGTACGGGGTAAAGGATGATGTTGCCGCTGATATTGATAAACGCCTTAGTCGTTTGCATACGGAACAGGAGACGCTCAACAGGGACATTAAAAATCTGCTGGATTCAAAACTGGAAAACCTGAATTCCATGTGGACTAATTTACGGATGAATGAATTGTACTATAAGATACAGGGCTATTTCGGCCAGACAGCCCGGACCATGCTTTTCTCCGGCTGGCTGCCCGCCTCAAGACAGAAAAGTCTGGACAGCGGAATCAAGCGGGTGACGGGTGGCCGGTGTTACCTGGAGTGGCACAATCCGGCGGATGCGGAAGTCGGGGAAGAGGAAGAAGCGCATGTTCCCGTACAGTTCAATAATCCCAAGTTTCTCTCCCCGTTTCAGATGCTTGTCCGGAATTATGCCATACCTGCCTATGGAAGCGTGGATCCCACCCCGATTGTGGCAGTCGCCTATCTCTGCATGTTCGGGCTTATGTTCGGCGATGCCGGCCAGGGCCTGGTTCTTGTCATCGCCGGGCTCCTTGGATCTTTCCTGTACAGGGGGAAGAGCCAGAACGTGCGGCAGCTTTTTAATCTTATCGTATGGTGCGGCTCAGCCGCGGTAATCGCCGGGGTACTATTCGGGTCATATTTCGGGGTCAGGCTTTTTGCACCCTTGTGGTTTGATTATCACGGCATTATTTCGGGTCATGCCCGCGACCGGAAATTTGTGAGTGATATTTTCGATATTCTCCTGATTACTATTTACTTCGGAATTTCCGTGATTGGATTGGGTCTGCTGCTCAACTGGATAAATCTTATTGCCAGACGGCAGTGGTTGAAACTATTTCTCGATAAGGGCGGCCTCCTGGGCGGATGGATGTATGGCGCCGGAGTTTACGTCGCTTTTTATTTTGCAGGCAAAGGCTACAAGGAGCTGCCGGATCTTAAGCTCCTGTTTTTAATGCTGGGACTGCCGGCGCTTATCTTCATAGCCAAACCGCCCCTTGAGTTCATCCTTCACAACCGGCATGGAAAGAAAAAACCATTTACGGCCTTTACAATAATCGATTTTCTCATGGAATGGATTGTCGAAATGCTGGAGATCGGCAGCGGTTACCTGGCAAATACTCTCTCGTTTATGCGGGTGGCGGGCTTAGGCATCGGCCATGTAAGCCTTATGATCGCCTTTTTCCAGATAGCCGGGATGGTCGCCGGCGGGACAGGTTCGTATAATCTTATTTCTTATATCATCCTTGTTTTCGGTAATATACTGGTTATTGCCCTTGAAGGTTTAAGCGCAGGGGTTCAATCCTTGAGGTTAAACTATTATGAATTCTTTTCAAAATACTTCAACGGCACAGGCGAAGCCTATTCGCCGGTAACGCTCTTGGATAGAAATAGATAAACGGAGGAAATGAATGAATAATCCTAAAGAACAATTTAAAAAGCGGGTGAGTCTAAGTCTTCTTATTCTGTTTTCGGCGCTCTTTATATTCGGCCTGGTAAGTGCTGCGGAACT
>JBFMGN010000041.1:0-11785 GCA_040752435.1 Spirochaetota bacterium | reverse complement strand
AAGGGCAAAGTACATTTTTACTATTTTACAAGCTGGAATATCAGGAGCGGGCAGTGATACTGACAAAAAATTTAACCAAAAAATACGGCGATTTCACCGCGGTTGAGGATCTTTCGCTAAGTATTCAAAAGGGAGAGATCTACGGTTTTTTAGGTCCCAACGGGGCTGGTAAGACTACGACAATAATGATGCTCTTGGGAATATCAAGGCCTACCTATGGTGAAATTTATCTTATGGGAGAGCGTTATATTCCCGACCGGCTCGATTTGAGGAAACGAATCGGTGTTGTTCCCGAAAAACATCCTTTCGGTGTATGGCGCTGGATGACCGGATATGAATATCTCAAGTTTTTCGCCGATCTGTTTGAAATAAAACAATCTAAAGAAAAAATTCTAGATATGCTTAAGAGGGTGGATCTATATAATGTACGCAACAAGCGCATTTCCGGTTTTTCCCGGGGTATGCTGCAGAAACTAAGTATTGTAAGAGCACTGCTCCCAAATCCGGATATCCTCTTCCTGGATGAACCCATATCCGGTCTTGATCCAATCGGTATTAAACAGGTACGGGATCTTATTCTTTCTGAAAACAGGGAAGGTAGAAGTATATTTATATCGTCCCATCTGTTGTCGGAGGTTGAAAAGATTTGCCAAAGGGTCGCTATCATCTTCCAGGGAAAACTAACGGTGGAAGATACAATGTCAAATATCCTCACCCAATTTTCCAGGGAGAGAGAAATCGATATCGACCTTGAGCATGTACCGGATGAGCTCGTGACAGATGTAAAAAACCTCGATTTTGTGGTGGATGCTTCAAAAACAGGGGACACGCTTGCGGTAAAAGTAAAAAAGGAAGGGGATTTTAAAAAACAGCTTTCAGAGTTTGTAATAAAAAAGAATTTTATACCTTTAAGGATTAACGAAAAAACTGCATCCCTCGAAGAAGCCTTTGTCACCCTAACAAAAGATAATCTAGAGCTTTTCACGGGCCGCGGAGGGAAAAAATGAGCTTAAAAATAAATGCTATTAACACAATTGCCAGGCGCAAAATATTTGAAACCTTTATAAGCCCGGCTTTTTATATTGCAGTATCAATCGGATTCCTGCTTACCTGCTTTCTCGTCAAGGGGTTTACCGGTTCTATTGATTCGAGCGGACTCAACTACACCTTAAATCCCATGTATGAAATGATTTATAAATCACTCTCCGGCGCTTTTGGAGATACCTTTGTAATAAACCTCTTTGCCGAGGGACCGTATAACTTTTCCCTTTTTATTGCGTTCGTTCCATTCATTCTCTATCTTTCCATAAGTTCGGTTTATAAATTCGGGCTGGAAAAAACTTCAGGCTGGCTTGAACTTGTAACCTGCGGTCCATCGGACGGCACGAGCTATTTTTTAGCTTCCCTGGTAAGGAACGTCTTTTTTACCGTCCTCTATGCACTTTTGTTAATACTTTTCGACTGGTTTACATCACTGGTATCTAATGTCGTGCTTCATCCCTCTTTCTTCACTGCCCTGGCCATTCTCTGTTTCCTTTCGTTGGCAGTGTATGCAGTGGGCACCTTAGCCTCTGTTATTACCAACAACGCCTCCGCTTCGACCGCCCTGTTTATCGGCCTTCTGGTATTTTTCATCCTTATTGAGATAAGTTCGTTCTCAATAATCAGCGGATATGTAAGAAGTTTTTCCGCTGTCCTGTCCTGGATTATCAAATGGTTCTCCCCGGTTTTTTACTGGCATATGGGCTTATCGGCAATTGGATTCGGAAACTTACTGTTGTATCTGGTGAATATTCTGATGCTGATTGTCGTGACCGTCATGGTGCTGCTTTTAAGTCATTTTATTCTTAAGTCCAAAGGAGTACGGGTATAATGAAATACTTCAGATGCATCACCTGTGCAATTATTTTTTTAATATGTATCCCGGTACTTCAGGCCGATGTGCCTGTCCGCACCGAAGAATTCGTATATTCCATCGCCGTTTTCGACGGTAAAAGTTACACCGGTACTTTTTGCCGGGAGGTCTCAGATACCATCTACCTGATGGCGGATGTGGATAACTTTATGACTGCAAAAAAAACCTTCGTTTACTTCTGGCCCATTACCCGGGAGTGGAAGACGGATACGGAAACTCTCGACCTCCCTGTTGAAGGGATAATAGAGCTTACCGACAGTACCTCGAAAACAACGAAACTTATCCCGGTCAAATATACCTATTACAATTCTGCCGGCGAATATGAGATTAATTGGAAGGTTTTTACCGGGGACGATGCGGAAAGAGTGTACCGGAATTACGAGGAAGTACTGAAAAAATACTGGGCGGATATGGATGAATACCGGCAGAATCAGGTTATCTACGATAAGGCTTTGGAAGAGCTTGCAAACATTAGCGGTAAAATGAACGGAGAGGGGGAAAATATATCGAAAATAACCAAAAAGCTCCAGGAATTAAAACCACCTGCTCCGCCGGAAGCACCGAGATACTATGTTAACCCTGTTAAAACAGCTTACAATTTCAAGCTGCCGCAGGGTAAATACAATCTACGCTTCATTTCTAAAGACGGGCAGATTGTGGAAGGGTCGGAAAAAAAGATTATCGTCTTTAAAAAAAGACGGGAGAATAGTATCGGATACGAAGTTATCCCGGCCGATAAATGGACACGGCCGGAAACATCCCATATCCCCGCATCTGTGCTCTACTTAAACGGCTCCACCGACATTTTCTTGCGTCCATTTTTTCAGGACGAGTTCAACGATCTATACTATAATAAGATGGTGGAAAATGATGCCCGGGGAAATGAAAATTTGATGAAATGGGTGCGGATACAGCAGGTTCCGAAAGCCAGGGTCGAAGTCATCAATAAAAACGGAAAAAACAGTTTGATGACCGAGCAATCCTTTCGCGTTGAACAGGTTAAGGGAGCCTCCCTTGGGTACAAAATAATTCCATACAATCCCCAGATGGAGGACGCCGGCGAGGAACCGAATCTGATTGCTTTTCATATCCCCATAAGCAAAGATACAAAATCACTATTGTACCGATTAAAAGATAAAGACGACAAAGTGTACCCGGAAAGTGAAAGACAGATCCGCATCATTGCAGTCGAAAACCCCCTGACCGCAGTGTTAATAGCGACTCTTCTGCCGCTGCTGGTTATGATCCCTGTGCTGGTAATACGTTTTCGGGGATACACTTAAATGATGATACTATAGTTATCTCTCCAATCACTTTAGCTCAGATTCACATTTCGTGATAATCTCTTTTAACTGTCTTGCAGTCTCAAGATCCAGTTCGGGAAGATCCCGAGTAAGCATTTCAGTTACCAGATCGTGGGCCATCCGGATCGCATCCTTTCCCCCGGCTTCCTTCCAGGTGTCGATATTTCCCCTGGCGGCGATCAAAGGCTCGCGGTACTCGCCCGTATGAAGCAGGTTGAGAGTATGGTCCTCCATGATGTAATTTCCGCGATAACCTATCGACTTAATCAAATCCTCGGCGATCATTTCCCTGTCCGCATTGATACCTTGCAAAAGCCGTTTAATCTGGCCTGCCATTTCGGCATCCATAACTAGCTGTTCAAGGCTTATAGTCATTCCGCAGGCATACATACCGCAGTTAACGCTAAGATCATTCCCGGAAGCCGCGGCACAAAGAAGGCTTAATACTTTTTCCCAGCTATTCTGTTCATCAAGGGCATGGTTGTCCGAGTTCGGGGCGGTGGTATGCAGCGGGAGGTTATAATACTTGGCTACCTGGGCCCCACCGATTTTGCACAGGCTTGTTTCAAGGGAGCCCACAAGGGCGCAGCTCCGCCGCATATCAAAGGCGGTCCAACTGCTGGCCCAGATAACGGGGCATCCGGGATTGACTACCTGGGTGATAAAAACCCCTGACAGGGCTTCCACGTTGTGTATGGTTAAAAGCCCCGCAAGAGAATAAGGTGAGGTTACCCCTGCAATCGGTTCGGGCAAAATCGCCACGGGGAAATTACGCTCGGCACATTCAATAATACTGTCCACCGCGCCTTTTTCCCAGAAAAGCGGTGAAGTAGGTGAAAGCTGGCTTATCATGTAGGCGCCTTTCTTTAAATTATTTCCTGAAACGGCGCAGGTCATCTCCAGGGCATAGTGGTTAATCAAGCTTAAGTCGGTTGAGAAAAAAACAGGCTTGGTGCTCTTTCTGAAGGCGGTTTCAAGGGAATAGAGGAGAGAGGTGCGCTGATTTACGTCTTTGGGTGATGCAGGTAGACCGATCATGTCGATTTCTGCCAGATGGTGGGAGAGAGCGGTGTAATTTTCTACGTCCTTAAGCATAAAGGGGCGATGTTCGTTCGTAACTACATTATCGATAAAGACGGCGTTATGCCCGCTGGCATAGTATGCACCTCCATCGCCGATGGTGAAAGCATGGTTTCCGTTCCTGTCGATTACTTTAATTTCCTTGGGGGCGGTTTCAAGACACCTCCTTTGGATATCCACCGGGAAAGTGACAACTCCGGCAGTCGTATTGACAGGTAAGCCTTTCTCTTTCAGTTTTTTTAAGGCCTTTTCGCTTTCCACCTTAACTCCCGTCTGGGCCAGTATTCGCTCGCCGGCCTCCACTATGTTTTGAATCTCCCCCGGCGAAAGAACTTCAAATTTTTTAAGTCGCATGTCCCTTATACCTCCATTAGCGCTGATAATGTTATCAATAAACAATTTTACCTGAACGAACTGCTTCAATTTCAATTGCCTGAAATTTTTCTGCCATTTTTCCTATTTCTTCCGCCATCTTCGGTTCAAGATATACCGGATGGTGGGTATCGAGAATCCTTCGGGCTTCATGTTTCCCGGCTTCACGAAAATCTTTACCGCCGGCATTAAGCCAGTTATCCCATTTAGCGCGATTGGTTAACCGCGGAAACCAGATTATTTTCCTCATATATTCCAGGGTATGTTCTTCCCCCAGATAGTTTCCGCCAATACCAACCTTTTTTATAACATCCAGGGCAATGGTATCACTGTTTACCTCAAAACCTTTAACAATTCTGAAAGCCGCCCCTAATATTTCATCATCCATCACGCACAGCTCATAACTCGCCGTAAGCATCTGTTCCAGCATTCCAGTACACAGGTGTACAAAGTCAGCTCCGCCGAGGGCACAGGTTAAAAATTGCAGCGCCCGTTCATACCCGGCCTGGGCGTCGGGAACAACGGCATCGATACCGGTACCTGCCTGGCAGGGCAGCCCGTAATAGTGGGCCATCTGGGCGGTGGCGGCATGAAGGAGTTGGGTCTCCGGCGCCCCCGGGGAATACCCCCCGGTTCTCATATCCATAATACCGGAGGCTATGGAATAGATGCACGGAAGTCCGGGCCTGATCATCTGGGCCAGACAGACCCCGGTAAGAATGTTTGCACTCTGCTCTACGAGGGTACCGGCAACAGTAATCGGAGTTGTTCCACCCGGCATGGCGTCAACCTCGATATAAACAGGCACACTTAAGCGGGCGCATTCCATCAGTTCCTCCACCCGTATCCGGGGATGGACCAGGGGACTGACCATACAGAGTACAATAGTAAAAAACGGCCTTTCCTGAAATTTTTTTAAGTCCCCGGCTATTACGCTGGCCATTTCCACCTGATCCCGGACACCTTGAGCACCTAAAGCCTGGGAATAATAGTTTCTGGCGGTGTGTTTCATTACCGCGGCAAAGAGAATCCGGTCGAATCCTGCCTGGGGAATATCCTGGGGATTTACTAGGCCGTGCATTATATGGAGATTCTCCAGGGCATCCTGGAGCCTGGTCAAATCTTCAAGATCTTTAAGGGTTGCCGGCCTTCGTACGCCGTCAAGGTCTAAGACGAAAAGCGCCGAAGAACCACCGATAGTATACACATTCCGTTGATTAAGCCGCACATCAAAGCGGGGATCCCGGGCGTACAGAGTAAAGGAAGACGGTGCGGTAGAAAGGCATTTCCGAAGCACATACTCGGGAATCCGTACAGTCATTTTTTCAAAATCCACCTTGCAGCCATGCTCTTTCATTATCTCCAACGCCGGTTTATGAGCCACTTTAACTCCAACATCATTCATAACCTCAAGCACGGCCGAATGGATCCTATCCATATCTTCTTCCGACATGTAACGAAGTTGACCGCCTTTAAGTTCACGTATCGCCATAATTCCTCCTATTTCAGCGAACCGGATATCATGCCGCGGATAAAATATTTTTGCCCGGCGAAATACAGTACCAGCATTGGAATTGTTGCGAGCACAAGCCCTGCCATTGTAACAGGAATATTGAGATTGTAGCGGGATTTGAAAACCGTTAAACCAACCATGAGTGTTTTAAATTCATCTTTCTGCAGAAATATTACGGCAATAAGCAGTTCATTCCAAATCCATAAGGCATTTACAAGAATTATGGTTATTATCGCCGGCGAGGCTAAAGGTACCATTATCCTGGAAAGAATCTTCCTGTCGGGACAACCGTCGATACGGGCCGAGGCTGTAATCTCATCCGGTATTGTTTTAAAAAAATTCGTTAACATGTAAATTGAAAACGGTAAAGTCAGCCCCGAGTAGATCAATATAACGCTGTAGTAGGTGTTAAGTATCCCAAACTGAATCATCATTTTGAAAAGAGGTATTACCATAACTACCGGTGGAACAACCATCAAAGTCAAAATAAAACTAAAAATGCCGTCTCTCCGTTTGAATGACATTTTAGCAAAGGCATACCCGGCGAAACATGCAAGAATAGTATCGCATACCAGGGAACCCGTTGTCAGGATAATGCTGTTCAAAAACCACCTCGCAAACCTCTGGCCTTCCAGCACTCTTCCGAAGTTCACAAGCACGGGGGAGACCGGAAGACTGAATTTACTTGCCAGGTATTCATTCTCGGACTTAAGGGATGTGACAAACATGTAATAGACCGGGAAAATGCAGGCAACGGCAAAAACAACAAGTACAACCTGTTTCCAAATATCATGCGCCTTAAATCTGTTAAGCCGCCTCACGTTTCAAACTCCAACCGTTTTGATATCTTGTACCGTACTATGATCAGAACTACCGTAATGGCCAGAAGAAGGATCGCGGCCGCCGAAGCTTTTCCCATCAGGTTATACCGGAACCCCGTCAAATAGATATAGAATTCGGCGACCATTGTGCTTCCTCCGGGACCGCCGGATGTCATAACGTAAACGTAATTGAATACCCAGGAAAGCATGGTGATTATCATAATCACTATAAAAAATTCAATTACTAAGGCAAGCTGAGGTATGGTAATTCGAACAAGCGTCTGCCACCAGTTGGCCCCCTCCAGTTTCGCCGCTTCGTAGAGCTGCTCATCCACAGACATAAGCCGGGCAAAGAACAGAACAATTCCAAAACCGAACTCTTTCCAGATAATGACCCCCATTATAGTCCAGAGCGCGATATTGGGATTACCAAGCCAATCCAGGGCAAGCACAGCCAGATGGATCGAGCGTAATAATTGGTTTAAAATGCCATTAAACTGAAAGATGTAACTGAATACGATCCCCACAACCGGAATAGAAAGGAGATAGGGCATATAAAATATTGTCCGGTAGACCTTCCATCCGCCGACCTGTTCAAAAAGAAGAACCGAAAAAAGCAGGGCCAAAAACACCATTATCGGAACGGAAATAAGAAGAATAAAATTATGGGTAATTGAGCTGATAAATACATCGTCCAGGAAAAGGGACAGATAATTCTGGAAGCCGATGAAAATATTCCCGTGTGTGCTCATTCTTAAGGTCGAAAAGCGGGCGATTTGAATAATAGGGTAGAAAAATACAACGGCAATTACGCTAAAAGAAGGCGCCAGATATAAATACGGTTTTACTTTTTTCATCCGGAGCCTGAATTGGAAATCCGGCGGCAGAGACTATCCATCCGCCGCCTTAAGTTTTTTGGTGACCATGCGTTCAATTGCTATCGATCCTAAACAGATGGTTTTATCGCTTAATCCATTTCTTAAAGTTTTCAACCATCTCTGGACTCTCTTTTCGCCATTTTTGAATAACATCTTCCTGTAGTTGGGCACATTCCTGGGGAGATTTTTCGCCGGCAAAGAGCAACTGGGCTCCGACGAAGTTCGCCTGTTCGTCCAACATTGAAGGTACAAAGTTTTCAAGGTTCGGTGAGGGGCGCTCTTTTATCCATGAAAATACCTGCTTCATCTGAGGCAGTTTTACTCTGGAAGAATCAAACCGGTCGTCAGCCGGAAATACACCGGTATAATCGAACCAGGCATTAAGCCGGTCCTGCGTGTGGGTGTACCGCAGAAAATCCGCCGCCTCTTTTTTATAATTGGACCAGGACGTAATCCCCAGGCCCTGAGCGGTTACCGTGTAAGCCGCGGCCATCTTTCCTTTGCCCCATATGGGTATCAGCATAACACCGAAATTATCCTGTCCGACTTGATCGATCCAACCGGGATAGAAAGTATCATTTCCAAAAATCATCGCCGCTTCGCCTTTAACAAACAAATCCTGGCCCTGCTGATAATCCAGCGAATTGATATCGTTATTCCAGTAACCTTTCTGTTTTAATTCATACAGTTTAACCCACCATTCTGCAAAACGGGGGTCGGTAAACTTATGTTCACCTATGGAAGCTTTTTTAAAATCCTCGGCCGAATCAAGCCCCTGTTTTCCAAGAAGCTGCCAGATCCAGCCCCCGAACCAGCCGTCTTTCAGCCCGCCGGCAACAGGGGTAATACCCGCCTGTTTTAATTTTTCGCAGGCAACGAGAAAATCGTTCCATTGTGAATAATTTTTTTCCGGATCAAGGCCCGCTTTCTTAAACAGGTCTTTCCTGTATGCCATGGAGTTGCCCGACAGGTACCAGCCGATCCCCCAAAGCTGGCCGTTGTATTCCCGCTCCACATTGCTTATATAATGCTTATATTCGGATTCGGGGATATAATCACTTACAGGCGTAAGATATCCGGCCCACGCATCTTCGAGAGTCCATACACCCCCCCAGAAATACTGTATATCCGGGCCCTGTTTCGCGGCGGCCGCGGTTTTAAAAGCTGGAACCAAATCATCGGTCGACTGAAGCACGGTCTCGAATTTTATTCCGGGGTTTCCCTGCTCATACAACTTTACCGATTCGTCCATCCATTTCTGGGCACCGGGAGCTTCCTGTTCTCCCCACCACCAGATGACAAGCTTTTTTTCTTTGGCACTCTCCTCCTTCTGCCCGGCTGAAAAAAGCAAACCCGCACTTACCATCACTGCCGGAATTAAAAATAAAAACCTCTTAATAGCCATATTATCCTCCTTCAAACAAGGTCTTAAGATACGGTCTTCAGCAATATTCCACCGCCCTAAATGTATCTAAAACCTTTTAGCTAGATGATATCATACCTGCATCGGATGTCAAGAAAAAAATCCCGGTTTATGCTTTATACTTTAATGAAATATCGCAAAGCTGACATGGCAGCCCCGCTTAAAATGCCGGCAGGCAAGTTGTCATCGAAAACAGCCGCCAGGAGTTCTGCCAAGGCGGAGGCAACTGCACCGGTAATCAGGAGTAAAAGATTTATGTGTGATAATGTGGAAACGATGTATCC
This sequence comes from Spirochaetota bacterium, assembly GCA_040752435.1. Lineage (GTDB taxonomy): Bacteria > Spirochaetota > Spirochaetia > SPDA01 > JBFMGN01 > JBFMGN01. The sequence goes on along the minus strand of JBFMGN010000041.1, from coordinate 2,195 downwards.
GGCTGCAAGAGAGCCGGCGAAGTAGGCCAGGCATTCCTCAACCGAAATTCCTCTAATAAGCCTGTTTTTACCAAAGCGCAGTCCCAATACATGTGCAAAAATTCCTCCACCGATCAGGAATGAAAGGGACAGAAGGGCGATATCTTTGGGAAAGATGAGAATAATCGCAAAAGCCGCCACAAAAAAAAGCGAGAGTAAAGCGAACCTGTGGCGCTTATTCCCGCTGAAGATAATTTGAACATATTGGGAAATAACCTTGCCGCCGTTTTTTTGCCGCACTAATCTGAAAATATCAAATCCCCCAAAAATGACAACTGCAATTCCGGTTATCGTAAGAGCAGGGGTTCGGCCAAAAATCGCATAAAAAGGAATTATCAGTGAAGCCGACAATCTCGAGGCTGTCGCCCACCATGCAGTCTTGATTTGATTGCCTTTTAAATACCTTCTTTTTTTTATAAAATTATATAATGTCACCCCAAAAAGAAAAGCAGTTAGGAATGAAACTATTAAAAAGGGAAAGTCGCCCTCCATGTAAATCAGAACAAAAAGAAGGAACAACGGCAAAATAATTATACCAACCGACTCGCCGCTTTTTAATACATAGAGGGCAATTACGGTTATGACAGCCAATATCAATAACCCATTCAGGGGTAATCTGCCTGAATACAGGAGAGTGGCGAGAAAATATAGCAGCAAACAGGTAGCAGTGGCCGCACCCTGTCCACCTCGAAAGCGGAGATAAAAAGGGAAGATGTGGCCTGCCAGGGTTGAAAATATAGATAGTAAAAGTAAATTCCCCTCTACGTTAAAGACATTCATGGAGATGTATAAGGCGATAATTCCCTTTGAGGCATCTATTACGGCAACGATGGCTCCGGGCACGAAACCAAGAACCGAGGTCACATTTATAGTCCCGGCATTGCCGTCGCCATGCTCCCGTATATCAATTCTTTTTAGAACTCTTCCCAGTACATACGAAGGAGAAAAACTGCCGATCACGTATGCAACAATAGCAGCAACAAAAACATTCATCTTTATTCCCCTTTTCTTAGTATTGCACTTTGTCACCCACTATGGCAATCATTGCCGTAGTCGGCTACTCGATAGAAATGATGTAATCGCAGGTCAAATGGCCGCTTGAGACAATCTCAATCTCGCAAAGTCCATATTTAGGCTGAAGATAGGCGCAGAGCTCCTCCGCCTCGGTCTGGCTTAAGGCGGCGCCGTAATATACAGTCATCAATTTCCTGTTCTCTAATTGGAGTCTTTCCAGAATTTTTTCCAGAGTTTGTCGATGGCTGTCGCCGGCAGCGGCCGGTTTGCCTTCTAAAAATCCAATTATCTGATGACCCCTGATATCAGGAGTGTTTAATCCAGCCAGCCGGTCTGCATTGCAAATTTCAATCGAGGTAACCTCATTAACCGCTTTTTTCATGAGTCTGACATTGGTCTCAAAATTTTCCTCGGAATTGAAGGCGACCATGGATGATATCCCCTGAGGAATTGTTTTTGACGGTATAACCGCGATTTGCTTGCGTGTACCGGAAGCCACCTGTTCTGAGGCGGGAATAAAATTGCCGTTATTCGGGAGGATAATGATTTTATCAACAGCAGCCGCTTCTACCGCTTCAGACAACACTTCCACGCAGGCTTTTAATCCCATCTCTCCATTTACGACATACGCGGATCCCAGGCTTTTAAATACTTCAATGAGCCCCGGCCCTGACGCCACAGCAATAACGGCACAGGCGGTGTCTGAATTCTTCCCTCCCCTGTTTTGGCGATAGGCTTTATGCTGTTTGTCCATATCCCTGATGCTGACTTGATCGACCGACCCAAAAGACCGGGCCAGGGAAAGGACAGCGTTTGGATTTGATGTATGAATATGAACCCTAACCGTAACTCCATTACCGGCTATGAGCAAAGAGTCTCCCCGATTCTCAAAGGAAGAGCGAATTCTATCCGGATTCAGTCTTTTCCCCCTAAGGATAAACTCTGTACAAAAACCGAAGGCGGTATCATTGGAAGAGGTAATACGCGGCAATACGCCCGCTGCCGAATCGGCAGTCATCACCCGGAGCGGCTCTTTTTGAGAAACATCTTTTTTGGTTTTTAAATACTGGAGTGCGCCCTCGAGAATAATATACAGCCCCAGTCCCCCGGCATCCACAACGCCGGCCGCCGTTAGAAGATGT
>JBFMGN010000409.1:0-4115 GCA_040752435.1 Spirochaetota bacterium | reverse complement strand
GGTTCACCTAGCGGAATCCATTCGAAAGTTGATTGATACAGGTGCGTATGGTATCTACCATGTAACCAGCCAGGGTGGTTGTACCCGCCTTGAATTCGCCCGATTCGTGCTTAAGGCTGCCGGCCGCTCTGAACCGGTGGAGATTGTAGATCCAGCAACACTGAATAGAAAAGCGAAAAGACCCGGCCGGACTGTACTCGATTGTCGCCTTTACCGACCCGTGGCTGGTTTTTCCCTCCCTTCCTGGCAGCAAGGAGTGAAGGATTACCTTCTCTTAAGAAAAGAGCTTAAGGAGAGGGTGCAGAGCGTATTGAAAGAGGTTTTTGAAGATGGGGGCTACCCTGTATCCTTGCCCAAGGTTCTCGCCCTCGAAGGGGACTACCCTGTATCCTTGCCCTAGCTTCTCGTCCCCGTAGGGGGCTATCGGCATAGGTCTGGTGGGTTACGGGACGATTGGCAGGATTCATACTTTATGCTACCGGGAACTTCCACATCTGTACCCCGGTAAACTTCCCCGAATTGATCTTTCCGCCATCTGTACCAGCAAACCCGAATCAGCCCGGAACGCGGCGCTGGAAGGCGGCTATGCAGCCTGGTTCACCAGCGTTAAGGATCTGATCCGCTGTGAACAAGTATCAGTGGTGGACTGTTCTAATCCGAATTATTTGCATAGGCAGACTTTGCTGGAAGCATTTAATGCTAGAAAACATGTCTACTGTGAAAAGCCTCTGGCCTTGAATGGAAATGTCCGGTGGCGGCGCAGAGTGGAAGCTGGGTGAGGGTTCCCAAGGAATAACGCCGGTTTCTATAATAAAAAGCAAGAGACATGTGTGAGGAGAATACTATGAAAACAACAATTCAGACAAAACTACGTCGGCCTATCTGGAACAGAAATCAAAAGGCCGCGCGCAAGGTTCTTACAGGTAGACTCCGGAGCCAGGAAGAATCTCAAAAAGGCAGATTCATACCGTCAGATGTCGACCGTATCCTCGATCAGGCATGGCGCAATGTCGATGATCTGATGCCGTCAATGCCGGAACAAAAAACCTTGGGCAATTTCCATTGGGTTTTTAGTGGTCTCACGCTTCTGGCGATTTACCGAAGTCTGTTGAACGAAGGAACAGCGAAGGATTACGCAACGAATTTAATCAGTGATATTATATGGAAAGCATATGAAAGCCTGAGAGTAATAAGGTTCATAAGCAATTCTATCATTCGTCTAATCACCAGTGATCTCCATAAACAACTGGGGATCCAGTTGCGCCTTCTTTTGTCATATCCTTACAGCCCGCCGGGATATGAAATTGATTTTTCATCGGATTCGGATACTCATTATATGAATATCTACCGGTGCCCGGTTCTAGAATTTTATCGAACACAGGACGAGGAAGCGCTGGAATTGTTCAGGAAAACTTGGTGCGTATTTGATTACGCGGTTGCCGAAGTCATGGTGAAGGGAGGAAGATATGAACGGTTGCATACGCTTTCAGCCGGGGATTCAGTCTGCGATATGCGATGGTTTGTGGCCGACAATAAAAAAACTGGGGCAGACGCGGGGCCCTCGAAAACCGAAAAATAACCGATTCGATCGTCGCATGCTATGCACATGAAACGATAGAATAGTGAACCTAACATCTCACTCCAACCGACCGGTTACGCTGGCGGGTGAGTTCAATCGTTGGGCGGCAGTACCTCTGCTCACGGCAGGCGGCCTACCGATGAAGTGCAGTTGTCAAGAGGTAAAGGTAAAAGCTGATAACATCGGCGGGATTGTCGCTAATGCCAAGGAGATCCTATTAAGCAAATTAAGTTTGAACCTGCAATAAAGCCTGCTCCAGATCCGAAATCAAATCTTCTGAATTTTCCAGTCCTACGGATAGCCGTATAAGGAAGTAAGAATTCCCGAAATCATCGGGTTGTATGGACGTACCGTCGGCTTCTCTAAGGGAAGCCAGCGGAAAGACCAGGCTTTCATATCCGCCCCAGCTTACTCCCAGGGAGAAAAGTTTAAGAGCGTTTACAAACTTTTCCACGTCTTCCTTTCTGTTTGTTTTCAGTTCAAAGCTGAACAGTCCGGCTCCACCCCGGAGTTGTTTTTTTGCCAGGTCATGATCAGGACTTGAGGGTAGGAGTGGATAATTTACCTTCAAAACTTTAGGGTGCTTTTCTAAAAAGCGGGCCACTTTCTGAGCTGTATCGAAATGTCTCTCCATGCGGAGTGGCAAAGTCCGCAAGCCTCTGATAAGAAGCCAGGCTTCAAATGGATGGATAATTCCGCCCAGAAGCATATATTCCGAATCTACTATTTTCCCGATTAATTCTTTTTTTCCTACAACAACCCCGGCAACTACATCACTATGACCGGCAAGGTATTTGCTGCAACTGTGTACCACAAGATCTATTCCCATCTCCAGGGGATTTTGAAAGTATGGTGTTGCCCAGGTATTATCGATAATCGTGGCTATTTTTTTTTGCCTGGCCCATCCGGAGATCTCCGTTAAATTATAAACTTGAAAGGAAAATGTGGTGGGGCTTTCCAGGTAAATTAATCTGGTATTCGGTTTTACTTTTTGTTCCAGGTTTTTGAGTGAAAAGTCAGTGATAAAATCCGTCTCAACCTTGAATCGTTTCAGGTATGAAGACAGCAGCGTATATGTTCCTCCGTATACATTCCGTATACACAGGATGTGATCGCCGGCCTGAACACATGAAAGGATGGCACTGGAAATGGCCGCCATTCCTGAGCCAAAACATTTGGCGCGTTCCCCTCTTTCCAATCGGGCAATTTTTCGTTCTGCGATCTGTATGGTGGGATTGTTTCCTCTTGTGTATATATAATTTTCCGAAATATTTTGCATGGCTTTTGAAAGCTTCGCGAAGGATGGGTGCACAAAAAGGCTGTTTTGAAAGATAGGAGGTGAAACGGCTCCCCAAAAATCCTCCGGAGTTTCTCCGAAATGGAGGCAATCGTAAAGCCAATTGGGTTTTGATTCGTTCATATACGGATTTCAATTTTAATAGATTAACAGGTGAAAAGAATAACAGAAACGGATAAAAATTTGACACATTCGGTAAAAAGCGTCGAATAATATTAAAACCTCTGCTTAGCTCTGGCATCGGCCGGTGAGCAGAGAAGCTGGTACTTTTTCGGGGATATATCATAATATTTTTTAAACAACCGGCTGAACTGGGATGGATCCAGTATACCCAGGTATTCACTGACTTCCTGCACGTTCAATCTCATTCTCAAAAGATGAGAAGCATATTTCATTTTTCTCCCATTGATTTCATCGATTATCGATTTACCCAGATACTTTTGAAAAAGATACCTCAAATTCCTTTCTGAGGTACTTGTGATGGCTGTTAATTCCGGCAGCGTAATTCTTCTGGTAAGATTCCGGTTGATATAATCCAAAGCCACGCCCAGAAAGGTTTTTGAGCTTGTTTTAGTCGTATTCAATTTGATAGAAGTATTTGTAAGTAACTGCATTTCTTCCAACAGCATATTGCGGGTAGCCTGAGCTGCCCCATACTCCCGGTGCGCGTTTTTCTCCGTTATCGGTGAGAGAAGAGGAATGTAATGAAACAAATGGTACTGTTTTGGAACAAAAAAAGAGTGTCCATTGAGAAAAGCGTGGATAAGATTATCCTCATAGGTGTCTGAAACATCGATGTTGGTGCTTTCTATAATAACATTGAACCACAGTATGCACAAATCCCTCGTTTCCTTTGAACTAATTTCATGTATTATTTGAGAATCAGAACAGAAAACATCGCCTCTTTGAAGACTGGTGGTTTCTTTATCATGAAAATATTTTCCGGTACCGGAAAGTACCAGATTGAACTCGTATTCGTCATGCATGTGCAGCCTGTTTGAAGGATTGATATTCAAGGTATACGAATAGGCATTACTGATATTGAGTCTGTATTTACCGAAGTTTTCACTAACACTCCTGCCGGTTACATTTATGATATTCCTCATCGTGCTCATATCCCCAATTTAGATAATCTAAGAAGTATATACTCTTTGCCGAATCTGTCAAGTTTTTATCCGTTTCTGCTATTCTTTTTTAACGCCACATTCATTTAAAATAATCTGTTTTAAAGAAATGATC
>JBFMGN010000408.1:0-4120 GCA_040752435.1 Spirochaetota bacterium | reverse complement strand
TCGTCGCATACTTTAGGCGTTAGCCTATAGTATGCGACGATATGACAATCGGCCGAAGGCCGTACCATGCGGAACGAAGATACTACGAGCGTGAGCTCGTAGTTCTTCATTACAGCCAATTTTTTTAAGACTACAGTCGTGCCATGCATTCGCCGCCGCGCCCCGATAGGCATCCTCTGTCAAGAAGTCGTTGACAGGAAAATAAAAGACTTATATACTATATAATAGAACATGGTTCTTTAATTTGGAACTATTGAACGATTCATGGATATGCTAATTTAAGAGAAGAATGCTGAAGCAAAAAGAATAGATTGATAGACTGGCTACAATAATTGCGGAAGTGGGACTTAATGCAGTTAAGAATTATTTTTATCGGACATAAAGAAAAGGATTTCCTGGTTGAAGAGAAAAAATATCTGGAAAGTTTCGTTTATCTCGAAACGACGGCTGACGGTAAAGCTTGGACTCTCCCATAGCATATTTTCTTTTCTGGAAAAAGATTTATAAGTTTATCGTGTACCGCCGGAGGGTATATGTCTGTAACAAGGGTACTGGGAATTTGTGGAAGTCCCAGAAAGGGGAATAGTTATTTTTTGTTAAATCATGCACTTGAAGGTGCCCTGGAAGTTAATCCGGAGGTTGTTATTACAGAAACGTATACTATTAAAGGTAAAACCTTTCTACCCTGTATCGCATGTTCATACTGTGCCGAACATGAGGGAGAGTGTATCCAAAAGGACGATTTTGAAGGTTTAAGAGATCTTTGGCTGAAAGCGGACGTAATCCTTTACTCCGTCCCTGTTTATCATATGAGCATCCCCGGCCAGTTAAAATGTTTTATCGACCGCCTGGGCAACAGCCTGTTCGGAACATTCCGTTCACAGCTTCCTGAAGGGCGGGATACCCTGCCCAAAATGTTTAAAATTATCGGCTCTATAGCTCAAGGAATTCATATTTTCTCAGGCCAGGAACATACAATTACCGATCTTATTAACCATGCTTTAATAATGCAATCAATTCCCGTCACGGCGGATTTATGGGAATCCTATATCGGTGTTGGAGGCTGGACATCGAATTTTTCAGAAAGAAATGGATTTGAAAAACTTTACCAAAGGGGTGATGTGAGTTCCGGGGTTACTGTGAGGGCGGCCCGGACTATCGGCCGGAGAGCAGTAGAAATGGCTATGATCATTCGAGCGGGTCTTACGGCCTGCCGTGATATGCTAAAAAAGGATCCAGTTTATCATCCCCTGCTGTCAAGATTTGAAGAAAAACAGGAATGATTTTTTTAAAGATCTATATCTATTTAGGCATAAGTATAATATAAAATGATGAAATCAATGGAGAAAAATAAACAATGCAGATAAATATTATAAAATCTTTTAAAGAAAAAATCAAAAATGGTGCTGTTTTCGGGCCTTTTTCTAAAACGAGTGATCCGGCCTTTATCGAAATTCTTGGGCTTGCGGGTTTTGATTTTGTTGTTCTTGATATGGAACACGGTCCGAACAGCCTGGAGACCGTTCAGAATTTGATTCGAGCCGCGGAGCTTACGGGACTATTTCCGGTTGTCAGAGTTGAAGAGAATAATTTTTCTCAAATCGGCAGGGCTCTCGATATTGGGGCCGGTGCCATCCAGGTACCGCAGGTGAGGAGTGTTGATGATGTAAAAAAAGTGTTGCATTATGCAAAATTCGCGTCTGAAGGAATGCGGGGTGTGTGCCGTTTTGTACGTGCAGCGGCTTATTCGGCCAAACCGAGAGAAGATTACTTTAAAGATGCCAATCGAGCCCTGGTGATTATTCAACTGGAAGGAAAAGAAGCCGTTGAGAATTTAGATGATATTCTAGAGTTCGGCGGATTTGACGTTCTTTTTATCGGACCTTACGATCTTTCCCAGTCCCTTGGTATTTCCGGCCAGGTGGATCACCCGCTGGTGGAGGAGAAGATAGTGGAGATTGTGAAACGTTCCCACATTAAGAAGGTTCAAGTTGGTATTTTTACAGATACTCTTGGAAGTGCTCTGAAATGGGTTAAAGCGGGCGTGCGATATCTTTCGTACTCGGTGGACGTGGGGTTGTATTTCGATGCGTGCAGGACGATTATTCAGCAGTTGTCTTCGAGAAAAGTATAGTGTATGGCGGGGGCGTAATTGAGATACCTGTTAATGATCCCAGGACCGGTTGAGGTCCCGGAAGATATTCTGGAATCTTTCTCTGGGCAGCCGGTTGCTCATTATGGAACTGAATGGAGAAATCTATATCTGGATACGATAAAAGCCGTTTCTAAAATTCTGGGAACCAGGGGCATGTCTTTTCTTATACCCGGTTCCGGGTCACTTGGACTTGAAACTGCGGCTTCCACCTTCTGTAAAGATAAAAAATGCCTGATTCTTCATAATGGATTTTTTGGTGAAAGATTGGTTGATATTCTTTCCACCCTAAGCGGAGAGGAAGTAGATGTATTACGGTTCGGATTTGGATCCCCCGTCGATCTTGAAGCATTAAAAAAGAAACTTAACACTAATTCCTACGATATTGTTTTTATGACCCATGTGGAAACGAGTACTGGCATGCTGAATCCTGCCAGGGAAGCAGCCGGAATTGTGAAAGAACAGGGGGCCTTATTTTTTCTCGATGCAATCTCCAGCGCCGGAATAGAAGAATTGAGAATGGATGAATGGGGAATCGATCTAGTCATAGCAGCTTCCCAGAAGGGGTTTGAGTCTCCTCCCGGTTTGGCGATTGTCTCATGCCGGGAGGAGCTTCTTAACCGGATAATCGGTTCTCCGACTTTGTCCTGGTATACCGACTTAAGGGTTTGGTATGAATATTTTGAGAAGTGGAACGACTGGCATCCATTTCCAGTCACACTACCTACAAACATTGTCAAAGCTTTTGCAAAAAGCATTGAGATTCTGTCAAATGAAGGGATTTCTGCACGGATTGCGGATCAGAAAGAGAGTGCGGAGCGTTTGCATGCAGCCATGGGGGTCCTTGGTCTTAAGAATTATGTTGAAAATGGCTTTTCTGCCCACGGTTTGACTTCGATTTCAACCGAAGATAAGTTTGCCGCCCCGGAATTGGTCAACTTCTTGAAAAAAAGGATGGGTATACAAATTGCAGGTTCCCTGGGAGCTCTGACGAACACTGTTTTCCGCATCGGGCATATGAGCCGGGAACAGCGGAAGGTAAGCAACCTGATCAGTGTCGTTACCGGGATCGCGCTTTTTATGGAATCAAAAGGATTAAAAGCAGACCTTAAACAGGCCCTAAAAAAATTATTAGATTGAACTTGCCATTCTTCCTTTCTCCTTATCCTGGAACTATAATATATTGAAGAATATTCCCGGAGGCGGTAATGAAAAAGATTTACATCGTCAGATGCGTAGGATGGATTTTATCTATTCTCCTGCTGGATTCCTGCGGGACAGGCGGGAGCGGATTCAGGGAGACCAGGGATCTGGAATTGCCCGCCGCATCACTTGAAGCTTTTGAGATTGAAAGTTTACAAGGTGATCTGGATATCACGGGTGACAGTACCCTGGATTCCATCAAGGTAAAAGCGGAAATAGTTGTTACCAATTCCGACGAGGAGAAGGCCAGAGAAGATATCGCAGGCGGTGTCAGTCTGGCGCTCAAGAAACGGGGGAACCGCGCTGTGCTTACTTCTATCTTCAACCCTGGATTTTTCTTGTTTAATGTGGGGACTGAGAAGAAGATCCACCTGGATATAAAATCACCTGAAGGGATCGAAATCCGGGTGACCGGCAACGGTGGGGATGTTCACATCTCGGATGTGAAGAGTAACGTGCGGGTTGAGCATAAGTCCGGGGATACTGTAATTGAAAGAATGAAGGGCAGTCTAGATCTTGAAGATGGTTCCGGCGAAATCACGATCGACGGACTTGAAGGGTCTATCAAATGTAATGACCTGGGGGGTGATATCAGGATTAGCCGGGTGGCAGGCGGCCTCGAAATAACAGACACCTCCGGAGATGTTGAGATTAAAAATATCAACGGGAATGTTTCGATACACTATATAAATGGTAATATTACCTGTGAAGAGATAATGGGCGGTGTGAAAATCATAGGAAGCGGGAAAGGGAATGTGCGACTTA
>JBFMGN010000407.1:0-4124 GCA_040752435.1 Spirochaetota bacterium | reverse complement strand
GTATATCGGATTTAATCGGAAATCTTTGGGAATGGTGTGACACCTGGTACTATCCCTTTGATTACTGTTTCTCTTCCGTGAAAGAAAAAGATGTATCTAATTTCACTCTTCATAACGGGGCTGAAAAATCGGTTCGAGGTGGATCATGGGCGAACCTTCCGGAGACTATAAAACCCTGGACCAGAGGCTCACAACCACCGTCATGGTGTACTCCTTTTCTCGGTTTCAGACCGGTTATCGCCCAGAAACACTAGGCGCCTCGGGCGTCACACGCTAAAGTTGCGCCGTATGGCCCTTTTTCGATAATACTTTACAGAGGAAAAGTAGTGATATGGCGGAGCCGGAAATAAAGATCCTTGGTAAGAATAAAAAAGCTTTTTTCAACTATTCCGTTGAAGAAAGCATGGAATGCGGAATTGAATTGAAAGGCACTGAAGTCAAATCCATAAAATCCGGCAAGTTTTCTTTCACGGACTCTTATGCAAAAATAAAAAATGATGAAGTCTGGCTTGTTCAGTTTCACATATCCCCCTACCCCTTCGGAAATATTTTCAATCATGAACCTGACAGGGAACGGAAACTCCTGGTACATAAACATGAAATAAAACGGCTTAAACGCAAGGTTGAAGAACGAGGGTTTACCCTCGTCCCATTACAGCTTTATCTGAAAAAAGGACTTGTCAAGGTCGAGCTTGGTGTATGCCGCGGCAAGAAAATCTATGATAAACGCGACGATATCAAGCAGCGAGATCTGAAAAGGGAAACTGACAGGGAACTTCGCAATTTACGGTGAGGCCCGGTTAAGAGACCCCTGCTTTCAGATGGTTCCCGTACGATTCCAGCCCAGGGCTGATAATCTTTAAAGAATTTTTCAATATGCCGTCTCTCGGGGGAATCAACCACCCTACCTATTGAGCAAATTAGATCCTTTTTATATAATATTTATATCAATTATAGATCGAATTTAGGATATTTTCTTTGGATTCCATAGCAAGATTAGAAAGAAAAAGGAAGGTTTTAGAACTCCTCCAAACAAGGGGCACCTTATCGCTTGAAGCGCTGGCTGAAATGCTGCAGATCTCACCCATTACTCTCCGCAAGGACTTTCGTGATTTGGAGAAACAGAGGCTGATAAACAGGCTCTGGGGTGGGGTCAGCCTGGCTTCGCCTCTGTCCCAGGGGTCAATTTTTGAAGACAAAATGTTGGATTCAATGCCGGAGAAAATGGCTATTGCACAAACAGCTTTGGCTTTGGTCAAACCGAAAGATGTCATGGGGCTGGGACCCGGTACCACTACCTACGAGTTTTCAAAGTTCTTGAGCGAAGTTCCCGAAATCCTGGTCGTTACCAACTCCGTGAAGACCGCATATCTTTTGGTGAGGTTGGGGGTAAGAATCATGATGCCGGGAGGTTTTTCAAGAGAAAGCTCATACTCTCTTACGAGCCCAAAAACTGCGGAGATTTTCGAAGGAGTCCATCTGGATAAGCTCTTCCTGGGGGCTGATGGTGTTGATGTAGAGGGAGGAATCACTACGCTGCATCAATCTGAGGTCGACTTGCTCAAAACCATGATAGCCGTCGCGGGCAAGGTCATAGTTTTGGCTGACTACACGAAGTTGGGCTTAAGGCGTTTTGCCAGTGTTTGCTCTTTGGATGATGTCGACCTTTTGATAACGGACGACAAATGCTCAAAAGCGGCAGTTGAGCATCTCAGAGAGCGAGGAGTCAGGGTCGAAGTAGCTTCAGTTCAGCTTGGCGAAAAGATCCATAGTATGAGCAACTATAAATTCAGGTGAGGGGGTTAAAGAAATTGGAAAGGGAGATCTCTTTGAACGGTATTTGGGAATTCAGTCTTGACAGTACATTTAGCAGCTCTGAGACCTGTGTTGTCTCGGTCCCAGGCTGTCTGGGAGTTGCCATACCGGCCCTTCAGGATTACCGCGGCATCATGTGGTACAGAAAGAGGTTCAAAGTCAATTCCCTTACTCCCGATAAAACCTATTTGCTTCATTTCGGAGGGGTAAACTACTACGCCGAAGTCACTTTGAATGGTAACCGGATCGGCACCCACGAAGGAGGGTATACCCCCTTTCATTTTAATGTAACCAGTTTTCTGAAAATCCACAACGAGCTGATACTCAAGGTTCTTATGCCGGGCGAAGATGATCCAAGCTATCCTTTTAGAGAGATTCCTCACGGCAAACAGGAGAAGGATTGGTACGGTGCAGCAGCAGGGATCTGGAAGGATGTCAGTCTTTTCCAACGTGGTCGTCCCTACGTGAGTAAGCTCTTTATTACGCCTCAGGTGGAAGGCTCACGGGTACTCATTACTGGTGAAAGTGAGCCAGACTGTTCAAAGGCAGAATACGAGTTGGCTTTGACTGTCATAGATCCGGACGGGAATCTCATTGCTGCAAAAACCCTTCCTCTCAGCGAACGCGTTACAGCGGAACTACCGATTCGTGATCCCAAGCTCTGGGATGTGGAATCCCCCAATCTGTATACTCTGGTTGCCAGAATATTATCCAAAGGCAATCCCGTAGACGAGTTGTCCGATTCCTTCGGCATGCGTCAGATCAAGGCAGAAGATGGCGAAATATATTTGAATGGCAAGCGTATCTTCATAATAGGAGCTCTGGATCAAGATTTCTACCCGATGACACATTACAGTCCGCCCAGCGAGCAGTTTGTCAGGGATGAACTTATGCTGGCAAAGGAGATGGGATTCAACTGTTTAAGATGTCACCTGAAGGTTCCCCATTCCTGGTATCTCAAATGGGCTGACAGATTGGGTATCCTCATATGGGAGGACCTTCCCAACTGGGCAACTTCAACGTCAGCCGCGAAAGAAAGGGGTAAAGTCACTCTGGAAGACATGGCTGCGTTGGACTACAACCATCCATCGGTTGTGATTCGTACCATCATAAATGAAAGCTGGGGATTACAGCTTGAAACAGAGGAAGACAGATTATGGCTCGAAGATACCTATAACTGGCTTAAGGGTAGAGATCCCACAAGGCTTGTTGTGGATAACTCGGCCTGTTCGCCGAATTTTCACGTCAAAACGGATATAGAGGATTTTCACAACTATTTCGCCTTTCCCGCACATTTCAGCTATATGAAGTCCTGGATAGCCGACTTTTCCAGACATCCTGAATGGACTTTTGCCCATGGATACAAGCGCAGAGGACATGAGCCCCTTGTGCTTTCCGAGTTTGGCAACTGGGGTCTGCCCGATGTTTCCAAGCTACGAAAGTACTATGGCGGTGATCCCTGGTGGTTCACCCAAGGTAATCTTCGGGAGGGAACAATACCCCTGGAGACGGAAGACAGATACTGGGAATATGGGCTCAATACTGTCTTTGATTCTTTGGAAGAACTGGCGAAGGCGTCTCAAGATTTGCAGGCCCAGGCCCTCTGTTTCCAGATAGAAGCGATAAGAAAACATCCTGCTATAAAGGGATACGTCATTACAGAGCTCACTGATCTCTACTGGGAAGCCAACGGTCTGTTAGACGTAACGAGAGGAAGAAAGATCTTCTTTGACAAGTTAGGAGATATAAACGCCCTCGACCTTGTTTTTCCAGAAGAACGGCCTTCCGGCATCTGGAGTGACAGGCGAGTTACCGTAAAGATCCTCTTCTCACATTTGTCTTCCGCGGAGTTAGAAAATGTAAAGATACATTGGAACATTCAAGGAACAGAGGCCAAAGGCAGTTTCAGCAAAAAAACCATTCCAGCGGGATTGAGTGAAATAGGAGACATTGAGTTCACCGCGCCAAAAGTGAGCGAACCTAAAGTCTTCAGAATGCACATACATGCAACCAGTCGGGACCGAATAATGAGCAAGAATGAAGTGGAGCTTCTGGTTGTACCCCGAGATGTTTCGACAAGCATCAAAAACAGGGTATCCTTTCAAGCTGACAGCAGCTTGAATGAAGACCTTTATGGTAAGGCACATATCAAAGCACGCTCTCCAGAGGAGGCGGATATCATCTATGCTTCAGGGTACACCACGGATGTGAGGAATTGGGCTGAGCAAGGCAAGGTCGTGATCATTGAGATGTCCGATAAGGGCAACTTTTGCGATTTTGGATATCGACTGCAGCCGCGACAGGGTGTG
>JBFMGN010000406.1:0-4134 GCA_040752435.1 Spirochaetota bacterium | reverse complement strand
TTCGAACCGAATTTATCTTTTCGCCTATGATTAACATTGTTCCATCTACCTTAAGAGATTGATCACCCTTAATCATCAGGTGATGGAAACGATAACCTTAAGGGTTTTTTCGGGATGCTCCATGACCAGCTTGATTCCTTTTTCAACTTCATCCAGCGAAACATGGTGGGTGATTACCTTCCTGACTGGATACCTGCCCTCGGCGATCCATCGCTGCGCCAGATTGATCAAATCTCTGGTTTTCTCGATAGACACTTTACGCCCGATAAAGTTTATCCCTTTAAGTAACGCCTTTCCTATGGATAGTTTGTGAGCAGACGGTGCAAAGGAAAAAAGACGTACATCGCCACCCGGCTTAACCAGCTTGACGGCCAGATCCAGGCCGCCTTGCCCCTGTGAGTGATCAGCCCCCATGGTCTCAAAAACAATGTCTATTTCACCCACCTTTTTCTGTATCTCCCTGGCAATCTCTTCTTCACTGAGTTTGCCCAGATTGAAGGCACAGGCGGCTCCGAGCTCCAGGGCTTTCTCCAGCCGAAAATCGATCAGGTCAATGGCTACCCAGGTTTCGGCGCCGAAAAGTTTTGCGGCCATTCCGGTGAACAGTCCGGCAGGTCCGGCGCCAAGAATAACCGCTTTGTCGGCCGGCCGAAGGCCGGAGCCATAAACATTACGCATAGCTCCCCCTCCGGCCAGTTCGAGGATGGCACCTTCATCAAAAGAAACAGCGTCATCCAGCTTGGCGATGGCCAGGCTGGACGGAATAACATTATACTCGGCGAAAGCCCCTGTACCCTTATAGTAGAAACCAATACGCTCCCCTTTTTTAAAACCCTGAACATTCTTACCAATTTCCACTACTTCCCCGCTGTTTTCGTGTCCCAGGATGTGAGGATAACCGCCCAGAGCATCGAGCATGAAGGTTGTTCCGGTGTAGATTTCCGTATCTGAAAAATTGCAGATTGCCGCCCGATTTACCTTGATCTTTATCTCATTTTCACCACAAACCGGCTCATCCACTTCTTTCACTGAAATTGTGCGGGGTTTCTCAATTATCGCTGCTTTCATACTTTGTACTCCTTCTTTCGCCTATTTTAGCATGCTTTAAGGTCAGGATTTCCGCCGCAGATAAGCCAGCGTCTGCAGGTAGCAATCATCCAGGCGTTTTTCTTCGACGTGTGGCTCTAATGTATAAAAACCCCGATAACCGTCTGCTTTCAGTCTGGCCAGCAGGCTTTCATAGTTGATCCCTCCCTGACCGAGAGCCACGCATATGTACCTGCCACTATGGTCTGAAAAGAGTTTTAAACCGCGATTCTCGTGCAGAGAAGGATTGTATCGGGTACCATCCTTCAGGTGCACATAGCCAATATATTCTTTAAGAATTTCGTAAGCGTATGGGAAGGGTTCCACGCCCGCGAAATAGAAGTTGCATGGGTCGAAGGTCAATTTGAAATAAGGAGTTCCTACCCTGGACATCAGTGTTTGAATGCTTTCCGGCCGACGGGTGATATCGCTGGCATGGGGATCATCTCCCAGGGCATCAAACTCATTTTCCAGACAGATGGTGATCCCGCGGGAGGCGGCCCGCTCCAGGCTGGGTTTTAAGTTGTCTGCATAGGTGGCAATCGCATTTTCGTCGTCTTGCTTCCGATTGTGGCCAAAATAAGTATTGACCAGCGGCGCTTCGATCTGTTCAGCCAGGGCGATAGCCTGGTTGAGCAAGTCACGCTGGGGACCGACCCCCTCCGGTTGGAAGAGGTGAGTCCAGGTGGAGACGGCTGCAACCTTCAGGCCCGAATCCTTGATGAGAGTCACACTCCGATCAAGACCTTCAACCTGAATATTTTTCGGTACCCAAATCTCAAGATACTCTAACTTATAGCGTCTCGCTGTATCGAGCAGCTTAGTTATTGAAGAGCTCTTATATACATCCTCCGTTCCTGATATTGCCAGCTTCATCTTTTCTCTCCACTATCCGGGTGAGGAACCCTGGTGCCTGTAACGGTAAGTCTATTCATATCCTCTTCATTCCCTTTAAGAACGATTGATTTTTCTTCGCCGGGCAGTAAATCGAAATAATTGTCTTCCAGCCATACAGAGGAAGATACCTTAATCTGTACGGCCCAGACGAAACGGTCTGCCTTTAATCGCAGGCGAAACTGCCCCGGTTGCCTCTGTTCTATCTGATGAGATAAGGTATAATCAGGAAAATACAGATTCTTGAAGAAAAAACCGCAGAGAAACAACCTGTTTTGGGCCAATACCCCCTCAGAGTCACTGAAGCGGCCCAGGAGTAAAAATCTTCCCCGCTCCACATTCTTCAGAGACGGAATATTGAAAGAGACCACTCGCTGTGAGCAATTTGGTTCGGCCGTAAAAGCTTTTATATCGCTATTCCAGACCGAGGTGACCAGGTCCAGGAGGCCATATTCAACATTTCCGGCGATGTTTTTAAGAGTGTCATTAGTAATCCAGACTGAATAGCCGTTCTCTTCTTCCTGGAAAGAAAGTAACACCGGGGCATAGGCTCTGCGTACATAATAATAGCCAGGCTTCAAATTCAAATAATAATCGATGATGCTCAGACTGATCGACCCCCAGCATTCGGAGTACTGCCAGAAAAGCACTCCACTGCAGAAAAATTTGCGCCGGCGAAAGTGCTCGATAGCGTACTTCAAAGCTTCAGCCTGAACAAGCTGGGCAGCCAGAAGATATTCATCCATCGTCAGCTTCTCAGGCTCGACCCAGTACAGCCGTAAGGAAGCGGCCAGAAAACCCCTCTCGAACTGGTTGTTGTGGCAGCGCCAGGCAGGGGAATCGACAGTAAGCTCATCGGTCGGGATGAAGCGCTCCAGACTCTTCTTCCCCGGAGGGGAAAGCAAACCGAACTCGCTTAAGAACTTACCCCGATCCAGACTCCACTGGCTGAAATCCGCCCTTTCTGAGGCTTCTTTCGGCAGGACGTATACCTCCCAGTTGTGCCGGTCTCCCTCCTGCTCACTGTTGGGCTCCTCACCCCCGCAGGGGCTGGAAGGCCAGTAGGGCCGGGATGGATCGAGCCGGGTACAGAGGTCGGGTAAAATCCGGTGGTAGAGCTTCTGCCCGTAAAACACCGGCAGATCCCATCCCGCCTGGACTCTCCGGTGATAGATCCAGTCGTTTTCATTGTTACCGCACCAGAGAACCAGACAGGGATGATTACCTAACTGTCGGATAATTTCCTCCGCCTCCCTGCGCACTTCCGAACAAAATGCCTGATCATCATCCGGGTACAGAGAACAGGCAAACATGAAGTCCTGCCAGATCATGATCCCCATTTCGTCACAGAGCTCGTAGAAGAATTCATCTTCATAGATGCCGCCCCCCCAGATTCGAAACATGTTGAAGTTGGCTTCAGCCGCGGCGTCCACCAACGCTCTATATTTCCCCCGATCCACCCGTGCCAGAATTGAATCAGCCGGTACCCAGTTGGCACCTTTGCAGAAGATATTTTTGCCGTTAATTCTTATAGTGAATGACAGCCCTTCCTGGGCGGATATGGGCTCCTGAATAAGCTCCACCTCTCGAAGGCCTATTTTCCGGCTATAAGCGTCAAGGATTTCCGTTCCTTTTATAACCTCCAATGTAAAATCGTAGAGATACGGACTACCCAGAGGTCGCGGCCACCACAAAACCGGTTTTTCCAGCAGTATTTCTACATCGAGCGTGTTATTTCCCGGCTTGATGGTACATTGCAACTCTTGCAACCGCCTCTGAGTCTCATTGTCCTTCACGGAGACTCTTATGTGCAAATTAAGTTTCCGCGAAGCAAAACTTTCCAAATCAGCCTGTACTTTGACCCTGGCTTGGTCGTTCTCCAGTTGGTATGATAGATAAACGCTGCGAATAGCTATATCTCGATAAGAGCGTAATTCAACACTGCGCCATATACCGCAGGTTAGAAGCGCAGGTGCCCAGTCCCATCCAAAAGTAAACTGTGCTTTTCTGACCCACATCCGGGGGAATCCAGTATCTTTCAGGCTGGAAATATGAGGATATTTGTGGTTGTCCTGTTTAGTCCAGGCTGATCTGATACCGGTGTCAACCCTTACGACCAGTAGATTATCTCTTTCGTGTAGCACATGCCCAACA
>JBFMGN010000405.1:0-4138 GCA_040752435.1 Spirochaetota bacterium | reverse complement strand
ATTCTGGTTTCGTAGTCCCAGCCGCCCTGGCCGATCCCGACCCAGTTGAGATAAAAAGAGTCATACGTATACACTGAATATAGAGCGAAAGTAGTGCTTTCAGTAACGAATCCGGCAGTATTGCCATCGCCCGCGTAAAAACTATCAACTACCTGCCAGTCTGGTTCAACATCCCGGTAATAGCTCGGGCCGTCACTCCACTGTATCCGCGCTTTGAGCCTGTGGTCTGGATTTACCATACCGGAAAACTTCCAGTATGTGACGGTGATCTGGACATAATAATACCCGCTCATTCCAGTGGATCCAAGGAGGACGCCGCCGGTCGAGCCGCTGCCGAAATCCTTTCCCAGGAACATCCAGCCGTTGTAATAGTTACTGTCGGTTCTCCGTAAGGTGGCCGCCTGGTTAACACTATCGTAGAAGACGGTCATGCTGCCTAAGTTCGAGTAGGACGACAAACCGAGGGCGGGGGTCCAGTATTTGAGGCCTTGAGTCGTATACTGGAAATCATTATTCATATACAAGTCGGCCGTACCCAGCGGGTCTTGGGTGGTGAAGGTAGCCGAATAAGCCGAACTGAGTGGATTACCATCCGTGTCCTTAATTCCCGTGGTAACATTGAGGCGGTAGGTCCAGTTGCTGGCCAGGTAGGTTCCGTTAGGGGTGAAGTTAATGGTTCTGAAATCGCCGCTCCAGGTGAACGTGCCGGGGATGTGCTCGGAAACGGTCGTTAAACCGCCGGTGGTAAAACTGTAGTCGAGATAGAAGTTGGCATCATTGACTGTGGCGGTATCGACGGGGTTGTTGAAGGTAACAGAAAACTGACCGTTACCAGACGGACCGTTCTCAGCTACATTGGTGGCGTAGGGTTGAGGATTGCTCGAGCTGACCGTGAAAGAAGCGCCGGTGCTGCTGCCGGTCGTAAAACTCCAGATTGGACCGGAAGTTTCTCCCCCCTTGCCGTCCTTCGCGACCACTTTCCAATAGTACTTGGTAGCCACAGTCAGGGCGGTGGAAACATTAAAACTTGGGGTATATAAGGGGCTGGCGTTTACCTTTGTTCCGGGGGTTGTGTTCTGGTCAAGGAACACATCGTAGGTTACCTGATCACCATTCGGGTCTGAGGCAGGACTCCAGCCCAGGGACGGAGTGACACTCACATTGGTGGCTCCATCGGCTGGATTGGGTCCATAAGGTGCTGTCGGGGGCTCGTTATAACCTGTGTCCCCCCCGGGGCCGTTGCCGTTGCCGTCCCCGCCCAGAAGAGCAGCCAGATTACACGAAAGGGTTATTAGGGCTAAAATCATAACGATTGAGAAAAGCAGATATCTTTGTTTCATTTTTTTTCTCCTGATAATTTACAATTAAGTATACCACTTATTTTAAAAAAGTCAATCTGACGACCCGTAAAATTATTGCGATTATTGTGCTCCTCAATCTCTGTGTCCTCTAAAGTGAAATTTCTTCGGGTATAAGCTGTAAAAGAATTTCGCACAGAGAACACAGAGGTCACAGAGGAGTTTTATCATAAAATATCTTTCCGTGTATTTCCGCGGGTTCCGTGGCTAATCTCTTTTCTTGTTACTTAATTCTTCTAATTCACCGTAAAGGGGTGCTCCTTAATCTCTGTGTGCTCTGTGTGAAACACTTCTTCGTGGATAAGATGTAAAAGAATTTCGCTCAGAGAACACAGAGAACACAGAGAACACGGAGGGGAAGAAAAAACATAGAAATGGTACTTTCAGCATTATAATTCAGGCCGGAGCAGCGCTGCAGATTGCCCGTACTCTTATTGCGCTCCTTCATCTCTGTGTCCTCTGTGTGAAATTTTTATTTCCGCGGGTTCAGTGGCTACCCCTTTTTCATATTTGACATAGAACCGGCTATTAAGTATCTTGTAAATGGGCCGCACTTGAGAGCCACAACCAATGAAAATAGCCGTAACTGGAAAAGGCGGTGTCGGTAAAAGTACTATAGTTGCCCTTATGGCCCGGGTTTTAAAGGATTCCG
Organism: Spirochaetota bacterium; assembly: GCA_040752435.1. Taxonomy (GTDB): domain Bacteria; phylum Spirochaetota; class Spirochaetia; order SPDA01; family JBFMGN01; genus JBFMGN01. The sequence continues at coordinate 2,128 of JBFMGN010000405.1, read as the reverse complement.
GGCTGGATGTCCTTATCATCGATGCTGATCCTGATATGAATCAATCCACCCTCCTGGGCATACCGGATTCCCGCTCCATAACTCCAATTGTGGAGCTTAAAGAACTGATAGCCGAACGCACAGGTACGGAAGTGGGACGTTCCGCTCCTTTTTTTAAGATGAATCCAAAAGTCAGCGATATTCCGGAAAAATACTGGGTCGAGCATAGAGGGATAAAATTGCTCGTCATGGGCACAATCGCGCGGGGCGGCGGCGGCTGCGCCTGTCCGGAAAACGCCTTTTTAAAAAGCCTCTTATCTCATCTGGTGCTCTCCGGGGACGAGTGGGTCCTGCTGGATATGGAAGCGGGCATCGAACATCTTGGGCGGGGGACGGCCGTCGGGGTTGATTTGATGATCGTCGTAGTGGAACCCAACAAGACGAGTTTCGAGACCGCCCTCCGAATAAAAAAACTTTCCAGCGACCTGGGCCTAAAAAAGCTTGGCTTGATCGCCAATAAAATTCAGAACCTCGAAGAGCGGGCGTATGTCCAGGAACAAGCCAAACAGCACAATCTTATCGGTATTCTGGAGTATAACAACGAACTTAAGAAGATCAGCACAGGGGAAATTTCGGTCATGGAACTATCAAGTGGTCCTATCGAGAATATCAGGAGGATAATAAAAACCATAAAAATCAGGTAATAACTAAAAAACACAAAATATAAGGCTAAATTACAATATCGATTTTATAGAAGCGTCTATAATTAAAGCGGAAAATTGAAACCGGCTCTTGTAAACAGTCGGAAGGGCTGGTACAATCCATGTGGAGATAATAGAGTATAGGAATAGATATTTATTAAAAAATTCTTATATACTGTGTATAATATAATGGATTTTAGGCTGGGTTCTGTTTTGTTTTGGAAAGCTTGGTTGCTGAATAACTTCACACAGCATACGTTTCTATTAATTCTATTAATAACTTCAACAGTACTCAAGATCTTCATCATTATCATTAACGATTTAACTTCAATCATCAGGTATGCATGAAAAATTATTTGGAGGGCAGGATGACGGATAAACTAAAGTATGCTGATAAAGCCACTCAGGTGCTTGCACAACGGGCAGCCGAGGGCAGTATTGAGCTTGTATGGGACAGATGGGAAAAGATGCAGCCTCAGTGCGGTTTCGGGAGACTGGGCGTGTGCTGCCAGATTTGTACGATGGGGCCGTGCAGAATCGATCCTTTCGGCGAAGGGCCGCAGATAGGTGTCTGCGGGGCGGAGGCCGATACAATTGTTGCCAGGAATCTGGTCAGGATGATAGCCGGGGGGTCGGCTGCCCATTCCGACCATGGCCGGGATATCGCTCATACCCTGATAATGGCGGCTGAGGACTCCGATAGCGATTATAAGATTAAAAATGAGGAAAAACTTAAATCCGTGGCAGAAGTGTACGGGATAAAAACCGCCGGCCGCGAGCTTAAAGAGATTGCCAAGGAACTCGGCCGATGTGCTTTGGAGGAGTTCAGCCGGCCGGAAGGCTATGTCCAGTTCACCACAACGGCCCCGCCGAAACGGCAGAAACTGTGGAAGGACCTGGGTATTCTGCCCCGCGCCGTGGACAGGGAAATAGTAGAAACCATGCACCGCACCACTATGGGGGTTGATGCGGATTATAAAAATATCCTGAAGCAGGGAATGCGAGCCGCCCTGGCGGATGGGTGGGGCGGGTCAATGGTTGCAACTGAACTTCAGGACATACTCTTCGGAATACCTAATCCCCTGCGTTCGGCGGCGAATCTCGGCGTCCTTAACCGAAAACATGTTAACATTGTGCTGCATGGGCATGAGCCGGTCCTTTCGGATATTATTGCCGCCGTGTCCCAGAACGGTGATCTGGCGGAGAAGGCCAGGGCGAAGGGTGCGGAGGGGATTACGGTCGCCGGTATTTGCTGTACCGCCAACGAGATTTTAATGCGACGCGGCGTTCCGATCGCCGGGAGTTTCCTCCAACAGGAACTCGCCATTTTTACCGGTGTAGTGGATCTTATGGTGGTGGATGTCCAGTGCTTGATGCCGGGCTTAAAACAAGCCGCGGGCCGTTATCATACAAAACTAATCACCACATCCCCTAAAGCCAGGATACCC
>JBFMGN010000404.1:0-4146 GCA_040752435.1 Spirochaetota bacterium | reverse complement strand
CAGTATGGAAGATAGGAATATCTATGAAAATATATCTCCCCTGGACCACCGTTACTATATAGCCAACAAGGAGATCTTCTCTAAGCTAAGCGAATACTTAAGTGAAGAGGCTTCGATACGGTACTGTTTGAAAGTCGAAATAGCCCTGTTAAAGACCCATATCAACCGCCATCTTGATAATTTTCGACACTATATTGAAGTACTGGTCAATCTGGAAAACAAGATTGACCCCGATGAGGTATACCGGGAAGAGGAGAAAACCCGGCACAATATCCGTGCTCTTGTAAATGTAATAAACCGAAAGCTGCCGCCGGAATTACAGCCCTTCGTTCATCTTGGGGCCACGTCGGCGGATATTCTTGATACGGCAGTCTCTTTGCGCATAAAAGATGCCTTCATTAACGTTGTGCAGCCTTTACTGATCGATGTCGAAAATGAATTGATACGGATATGCGCAATCGAAGCTGAAACTCCCCAGGTAGGCAGGACCCATGGTCAGCACGCAGTGCCGATTACTTTTGGTTTTGCACTGGCCGAATATGTATCCCGTCTCGGTAAATCCATTCTGGAATTAAAACGTTTAACCGGGCAACTGAAAGGGAAGCTTGCCGGGGCAGTGGGGGCCTATAACGCCATGAGCCTTATCGTTAAGGACCCCGAAGAGATTGAAAAAGAGGTCATGTCCAATTTGGGGCTTGAACCTTCCGAATATTCAACTCAACTTATAGAACCGGAATATCTACTCCGCCTGCTTCTGGAAATGAATGTGGCTTTCGGCATTCTGGCAAATCTGGCAGATGATCTGCGCCATTTACAGAGATCGGAAATTGGAGAATTAAAAGAATCTTATACTAAAGAACAGGTGGGATCATCAACCATGCCTCAGAAAAGGAACCCATGGAACAGTGAACATATAAAGAGTCTTTGGAAGGCTTTTGCCCCCCGGGTATTAACCTTTTACATGGATCAAATTTCAGAACACCAGCGGGATTTAACCAATTCGGCGTCTTCTCGTTTTGTTGCAGATTATATCGCCGGTTTTTCAGCGGCCGCCGCCAGAATGAAGCAGGTATTGTCTTCTCTCTATATTGACCGGAAAAAAATGTACGCTAATCTATATTTGACAAAAGATATGCTTCTTTCCGAAGCTGCCTATATTTTGCTCTCTATCAGCGGCATCGGGGATGCCCATGAGAAAATCAAACAGATAACCCTGGCATGTGAAAAGAACGGTATATCGCTTCTGGAGGCTCTAGGACGGGAAGATAACCTCTGGCGTGCCGTGACTGCAAGACTTGCAGAGACTCCAGGCTTACCGGCAGAGGATTTCTTTACAAAACCTGAATTGTACCGGGGAAAGGCCGTCCAAAAGGCTTTAGCCCTGGCAGCGAAATACAAGTTACTCATGGAAGAATTTTCTTGATTCCGTAGTGATTCATTCGATTTTTTACAGGGAGGGAGAAAGTGCTTTTTCCAGAAACATTTAGCTATGATGATATTTTATTGATACCATCATATTCTGAGATTTTACCAGGAGATATTGATCTAAAAACACGTCTTGCCTGCGACCTTTATTTAAATCTGCCCATCCTCTCCGCCGCAATGGATACGGTCACTGAACAAGAACTTGCCATTGCTATGGCCCTGGAAGGAGGCGCCGGTGTTATACACAGAAACCTGTCTCCCGCGGAACAGTCTGAGCAGGTGTTGAGCGTTAAACGGTTTTTAAACTGGGTTATCGAGTCGCCTATTACTGTAAAGAAAAACCAGGTTGTTGCGTATGTACGCGAACTAATGGAAAGACATAAGATCTCGGGTCTCCCGGTAATCGATGATGATGATAAATTATGCGGGATAATAACGGGCCGGGATATGCGCTTCTGCAGGGATGATAGGCGAATCGTCCAGGATGTAATGACGCCCAATCCAGTTGCCTCCTGTGGAATCCCGCCAATCGAAGAGGCCCAGGAAAAGTTTGATCACTATAAAATTGAGAAACTGCCTGTCGTTGATACCCAGGGGAAGCTGATCGGCCTTATAACCGTTAAAGATATGGAAAAGCATCAAAAATTTCCCAACGCAGCGCTGGATAAGATGGGAAGGCTCATAGTGGGGGCAGCCGTTTCTCCGCTGGACTATACATTAAGAATTCCGCTGCTTATGAACAGCAAGGTGGACTTTATCGTAATGGATACCGCCCACGGGGATTCTAAAAGCGTACTAAGCGCGATCGAAGATATTAAAAAGAAGTATGCCGTGCCGGTCATCGGTGGTAATGTTGCCACTCAAGACGGAACAAGAAGGCTTATAGATGCCGGCGCAGATGCCGTCAAGGTGGGTGTAGGACCTGGCTCAATCTGCACAACCAGGATCATCGCCGGAATCGGCGTGCCTCAGTTTTCGGCGGTGTTATGGTGTTCAGAAGAAGCGGATAAATCGAATATACCGGTAATTGCAGACGGCGGGATAAAGTTTTCCGGTGATGTAACAAAGGCCATAGCTGCCGGCGCGCATTCTGTAATGGTTGGTAATTTATTTGCCGGTTTGAAAGAGGCTCCCGGAAAAGAAATTATCTATGACGGGAGGATGTTCAAACAATATCGCGGCATGGGATCTATCGGCGCCATCAAAGAAGGGTCCGGCGACAGGTACCAGACGGCTAAGGATGAAGAACCCGTACCTGAAGGCATAGAAGGAAGGGTACCCTATAAAGGCGAATTGCGTCCTTTTTTATATCAACTAATAACCGGTTTAAAGAAGGGGATGGGCTATTGTGGTTGTTCGGAAATAAATCAATTGCGTCATTATAAGAAGTTTGTTAAGATATCTTCAGCCGGGTTGAAAGAGAGCCATGCACACGACGTGGTTATTACTCAGGAAGCCCCGAATTATTCCAGGCAGTGAAAGGGGAAAAAGAATGAAGGTTGTGGTAGTCGGTGCCCAGTGGGGTGATGAAGGCAAGGGAAAAATTGTCGATTACCTGGCGGAGAAAGCGGAGGTGATAATCAGGTTTTCCGGCGGTGCTAATGCGGGTCATACGATTGTTGTAAATGAGGAGACGTATAAGCTGCATCTGATCCCTTCGGGAATTGTATATCCTGGTAAAACTGTCGTCCTGGGAAGCGGGATGGTTATTGATCCTGAAGCACTCTTTGAAGAGTTGTCAGGTCTTTCATCCAGAGGAATAGAATGGAAAGGCAGGATCTTAATTTCCGACCGGGCCCATATCGTCCTTCCTGGGTATCGGGATAAAGACCGGGAGATTGACGGTAAACGAAAACGTCCGATAGGAACAACAGGGCGAGGTATCGGAATAACCTACTCCTTAAAGTCATCCAGGGATGGAATACGCATTGCAGACGCACTTGACGGTGAAGTGTTATTTGATCTCTCAGCGGACGACAGGGATTTCTTATTAAAATATCTTGATAAATTGCAGGATATGTCGATTGATCTAGCCTCTTTTATGGCAGAGAACCGTGATAAAGATATGCTGTTCGAGGGGGCGCAAGGTATAATGCTTGACCTGGACGTGGGTACTTATCCCTACGTATCCTCGGGTTGTTCGGCTGCCGCGGGGGCATCTTTAGGCGGCAGTATCGGCCCGCGGGAAATTGATGCGATCCTGGGTGTTTTTAAGGCTTATTCTACCCGGGTGGGGAATGGTCCGCTTCCCACGGAATTTAAAAAAGAACGGGACGGTGATCTGGAACAGATAATACGTGATACCGGTAGGGAATACGGTGTTACTACGGGCAGGCCCAGAAGATGCGGATATCTCGATCTCGTTGCTTTAAGGTATGCGTGCCGTACTAACTCAATCTCGGCCCTCTCACTTACCCATCTGGATGTGTATGACGCTATGGACGAAATTAAAGTGTGTACTGCATATAAGTACAACAATACCCCGCTCCTTTCCTTCCCTTCATCCATAAAGATATTAAATAGTGTTGAACCAGTGACAAAAACCTTTAAAGGCTGGAAAAAAAGTATAAACGGATGCCGGGGGTTTGACGATCGTCCGGTAGAGTCAAGAGAATACATCCGTTTTATCGAAGACTACACGGGTACTCCGATTGATATAGTATCTGTGGGCTATAACCGCAGCCAGACTATTCAGAGAAAGAACCTGTGGACACGATCCTG
>JBFMGN010000403.1:0-4146 GCA_040752435.1 Spirochaetota bacterium | reverse complement strand
TCTCGATGTGGACGATCTTTCCATTGGGAAGGTTGGCGTCTGGCCGTGGAGCAGGGATATAATGGCAGACGGCTTGATACTGATGAAAGAGTTTGATGCTAAATATGCCGTCTTCGATATCGAGTACACCGAGGAAAGTCCGAGGGGAATTAACAGTTCTTTTCTTGAAGATGAAATTCCGGATATATTTACAAATGAGTTTGCTACCATAAAGGAGAATATCTCAGCGCTGGTTGATGCCATTTCCGCCGGCCGGATAAAGGTTAAGGATGCGAAGGATTATATTAGTGATATATCGAGCCTTACCGATGCATCTAAAAAACTACTTTTGGACAAAATTACGGAAATCTCCAGAGATAATGATAAATATTTAGGCCAGGCTGCCTTATTCTTCGGTAATGCGATTTTTACTGTTAATATGTTAGCGGAAATCGATGAGGATGTTCCAGCCGATTTGAAGGAGTGGGCGCTTAAGAATGTCGGGCAGGAGGTTCTTACGGATAATTCCGTTCAAATACAAACCGTTTTGGATATACGCCCAGCGATAATGCCCGTTATCGGACAGGGGATGAGCGCGGGCTTTCCCAATATAGTAGTTGACGAGGACGGCTACAGGCGGAGAGTGGATCTCATCATTAAATATAAAGATAAATACTTTACTCAGCTTTCCTTTACTGCTCTGCTTGAATGGCTCGGCAATCCCCAGATTATATTAAAAAACCGGCATATCATACTGAAACAGGCGCAACTCCCGGGGCAGAGGAAAAAAGATATCTCAATTCCACTAACCGGGGACATGAAATTCCTTATTAACTGGCCCCCAAAAAAATTTGAAGAAAGCTTCAGGCACCTTTCGTATTATTACCTTGTGCTTCATAATCGGCAGGAAAAACAACTTTTACGGAATTTGAAGGTAATGAGAGACGCCGGATATCTCAATTACTATGAAGGCAGCACCGGACTCCTGGATGCGTATAATTACGCCGAGGAAATAAAAAAGAAGATACTAAACGAAACGGGCGAAGGGGAAATCCAAGAATACAAAGAGGTACGCCGGTTTTTCTTCGACGAACTTGGTAAGTTTCTAAACGGTAAGGCTGAATCAGCTATTTTATCCGATGTGGATAACGTAATTGCGACCGGCGAAATATCCCCGGAAGATCTGCCCCATTACCTGGGAATAAAGAAGGAGGTCACCGATTATTTCTCCGCCTGCCGGGATATCTACACCAACCTCATGAAAACGAGAAAGGTATTAAGCGAAAACCTTAAAGATGCCTTCTGTATCATCGGAAATACCGGTACATCAACTACGGATCGCGGGGTAAACCCATTTGACAAGGATTATGATAATGTAGGTACCCATGCATCCGTTGTCAACACTATCCTTGCAGAAAAGTTTCTCGATGAACTGCCTATGTGGTATTCCATTATAATCGCCGTTGCCTTGACCTTTATCGTGTTTTTTATAATCCGGAAATTAAATCCTTTACCGTCAATTATAGTAGGCCTCTCCGCAATAATAGTCCTTATCGCAGTTTGTGCGGCTATCTTCATTACTACCGGCATATATGTTCCGATCCTTGCTCCTCTTATCGCGGTTGTTATTGATTTTGTCGCTTTAACCATCTTCAAGTTTTTAGTAACGGCCCAGGAGAAAAGTTTTATCAGAAATGCTTTCGGCCACTACCTGTCTACGGATGTAATTAATGAACTCTTAAACGATCCGGAGAAACTCGCCCTGGGCGGTCAGAAAAAGAATCTGACAGCAATGTTTACCGACGTAAAAGGATTTTCGACCGTATCGGAAAAACTCGATCCGACTGAACTCGTGAAACTCCTGAACATGTATTTAACGGACATGAGTGATACGATCCTCAGTTTAAGGGGAACAATCGATAAATATGAAGGCGATGCGATCATTGCCTTCTTCGGTGCCCCGGTTGAGTTTAACGATCACCCGCGGCGGGCGTGCGAAGCGGCGATGAAGATGAAAAAAATCGAGCGAGTCATAAACGAACGTTTCCTGGCGGAAAAGCTTTCACCCACGCCCCTGCTTACGCGGATTGGTATAAATACGGGCGAGATGGTTGTCGGGAATATGGGTACAGCTCAGAAGATGGATTACACGATCATGGGTAATTCAGTTAACCTCGCATCCAGGCTTGAGGGGGTTAATAAGCAGTATGGAACGTGGGTATTAATGAGCGACGCAACGTATGAGGGTGGGGGAAAGGATTTCACCGTCCGAAAACTTGACCGGGTTCGGGTGGTGGGAATCAATCAGCCTGTCAGGCTTTATGAATTGATCGATGAAAAATCTCAAACTGACGCCAAAACTGTTGAAGCATTGGATATTTTCCATGTCGGCCTTGCGCTTTTTGAAGAAAAGCATTGGGAGGAAGCCTTGAAGGTTTTTGAAAAGGCTTTAGCCATATTACCTGACGACGGCCCCGCCAATGTTTTTATTAAGCGGTGTAATGAGTTTATTGCGAAGCCGCCGGCAGATTCCTGGGACGGTGTCTTCAGTCTAACGGTGAAGTAAAGAGGGAGGCATGGCAATAAATCCGATTCTGAATCGAAAAGAGCTGGAAGAACACTATAACAAGAATCTGCCCCTCTATGAAGGCGCCTTACATCAATTACTGGAAAATGTAAAGGATATTCTTAGCGGGATTCCGGTTTATCCAACCTTCAAGGGGAGAGTGAAATCTTTTAAAAGCTACTATAAGAAGTATTTAAAAAAATTAAGACAATCCAAAACTCCCGAAAAGGTTATCATTACCGATCTGATTGGAATACGGATAGTTTGCCCGTTTCTCGAAGATGTCCGCAAAGTCAATGCAGTCATTAAGAAAAGCCTGGATATTGTCGAATCAGAACAGAAAGGAGAACCCTATTCATCAGATTTTTTCGGATATGAATCAACTCATTTCCTTGTAAAGAATCCTGTGACATCTCCACAACTGGAAAATCAACCTTTGGTACCCTTTCCATCAGTCTGTGAGATTCAAGTGCGAACAATCTTGCAGGATGCCTGGTCGGAGATAGAACATGAACTTGTCTATAAGGTTGATTTCACCCCTTTTGCCCCGCCTCTCAAAAGAAAGCTTGCAGCCTTGAATGCGAATCTTACTCTGTCCGACATTATTTTCCAGGAAATCCGGGATTACCAGCGGCAACTGCATGTGGAACTGAAAAGACGCCGCCGGAGTTTTATCCACCAAGTGGAAAGAATTTCTGATACCCTGATGGCTGAAAAAGCGGGGCGTATCTTACCAAGACCCAATGGCCCGGCAAGGGATGATGGAAAGCTAAAGGACAATAACGGAGAGTATGCAACGGATATAGACAAATTGCTTCTGGAAGCCCTCCTGGCCCACAATAAGCGGCGGTTTAAAGAAGCCATAAAGCTTTACAGCGGCATAATCGAAAACAGTACCGAAGAGAGGGTTAAAACAATCGTCTTAACCCACCGGGGAATGGCTTATTTTGCGGAATCAGAATACGATAACGCTTTAAAAGATTTTTTATTTGCCCTTGAAATTGACAGCGGAAACTTTAATGCATGTTATTATTGTGCCGTTGTTTACAATATATTGGGAAATTACCCGGCTTCTCTGGATTATTACAATAAAAGTCTTATCATAGACCCTTATAATTTTGATGCCCTTTTCGGAAGGGCAAAAGTTTTTTTCCATCTGGGAGATACTGAAAAGTCACTTAAAGACAGCGAGGAAGCCCTGCGTATAGAGCCTGACTCTGTTCCTGTCCGGAATTTTTTTAAGGTAGTACAAGCTGTTATTCTTGATAGGCAATAACTTTAAACAAGCCTATAAAAATATCTGGGAAAATTGGATTTTCGCGTTGGAATTGCAACTATTACGAAATACCATGTCCAGCTTGACAAAAGAAATTGGTCGGCATAAAATGATCAAAATGAACAAAAAAATTGAAAAAAATGTTAAGGAAATAAATTTTTATATTAGGGAGACCAATTTCAAAAACTAGAATTTATTAGCCACGGAAGCACACGGAAATATGCGGAATAATGGACTATTCCATTTGTATTCTTCGCAGCTTGCGAAGAACTATAATCCAGCCCAGTTGCGGCTCCAAGCCGTAACTGGGATTGTTTATTAAGCC
>JBFMGN010000402.1:0-4168 GCA_040752435.1 Spirochaetota bacterium | reverse complement strand
TTCAGCCGGCTTGCAACCGATTATCCGGGTCTTGTCTATGTGCGGTTTATAGATGAAAAGGGTAATATCCATTTCAGTACATATCAAGCTGATATAAAGAGTAAAACTCAATTCAGTCTCATTTATAACAGAATTGAAGATGTCGAGCCGGACATTCCCTACGACATGCTTACCGTGAAGGAGACGGAAAAATCGAAATACTATAGTGATGGTGAAAAAAAACGTGTTATCTACTCATTTCCTTTTTATGACATCCTGGGGCTTTACAAGGGGACAGCGCTATTTTACGTTTCGGGGAAAGATCTTAAAAATTATTTAATTAAGAAATCCGTCCTTGAATTGGGCCAGGATTTTTCGTTTTTTAATCACTTAGGATTTATTTTTCGGATTGATCTTGACCAGGTTAAGAATTTAAAGGAGGAAATTCTTAAAAAATGGAGCCAGAAGGAAGATTTTGAAAAAATCCAGCCGCTAGTTTCTACAGAAACCTCTGAAAAGTACTTTCTCTTCACGGAATATTCTGCCGATACGGGCTTTATCGGTTTCTTAATACCGGAAAACGTATTTTCACTGAATAAAGATCTTAAAATTATCCTGATGGCTTCTTTCTTTATAACGACGTATCTTTTATTATTCCTCATTTTGAGTCTGAAGCAGGATAAAATGCTTATTCTTTCAGAGCGGATAAAGCGATTTCAGGTCAGCTTTTTAAAGGAGTATGTAGAGAAAAAAGAAGTAATTGATTGGCAAAAATGGAAAAGAGAGCTTAGTTTAAGAAAAAGTGAAATTAAGAAAAACATAAAAAGCGGGATTGGAAAATTTAAGGAAGGAAAAGAGAAGGAGATAGATAGTCTTATTGATAAAAGCTGGGATGATATTATCTCAGTTATCGGCAGCCGTATCGAAGAAGAAAAAACCAAAAAGCTTGAATTACCTGATAAAGTTGAAATATCCAATCTCGAGGAAATAATTGAACGTGTATTAAAAAGTGGACAGATCGTTCTACCCGTTGCCGCAGGTGAAGGAGTCCTTCAGGGGGGTGCAACTCCAAATTTTCGAGCGATTCAGGAAACTTCTATACCGGCCGCCGCCGGCACACCGGTGGAGGTGGAAGAACTGGAAGAAGCCGAGGAGCTTGAAGAAATAGAAGCAGTTGAGGAACTAGAAGAGGTTGCTGAGCCGGAAACGTTGGAAGAGATTGAGGCTGGTGGGGAAGAAGAAGCTGCCGAAGCCGTGGTTGAGACTGTTGCAGGCACCGCCACGGTTGAGAGAATGGTAGAAGCCGTGACCGGTGAGGAGAAAGCCGAACCTGGAAGAGAGGCTGTTCGCCTTCTGGCTGAGGAAATAGAAGAAGCAGACGAGATAACAGAAGAGTCGGAACGCCAGGAGGCGGAGGAACTGGAAGAGGCTGAGGAAAAACCGGAACAGGTGGGAATTGTTGAAGAAGATGCGGAAATTCCAGCCGAAGTGGAAGAAATCGCCCCCCTTGAAGAAGCCGCGGCAGTAGAGGAATTTACCGAAGAGATTGAAAAAAAGGAGGCCGTAGAAGTAGAGGAAATTTCTGAAATCGAAGAAATTGAAGAAATTGAAGAGGCGGAAGAAGTTAAAGAGGAAGAGGAAGCCCGGATACGTCCCGAACTGGTCCAGGTTCAAATGCTTCGAACCGAGGTAGAAGAAAAGGAAGAAAAAATTACACAAGAACCGGCGGAGTTGGAAGAATTGGAAAAATTTGAAGTTGTACCTGTTCTTTCTCCTCTCAAACAGGAAATTCTGGAGGAATTACAGCAGGTTGAGGAAACTATTCCGGTGGATGAGGTTGTGTTAGAGAAAGTGTCCGGAGGGTACAATTATTATAGTGTGTTTTATAACAATAGTCCCGGTAAATTCAGCGATTTCAGGAAATGGAAACCGGAAGCTGAAGAGGACGCAGGTCGTCTGGAAGAAATTGAGGAAGGTGAATACGGTCCTGGAACAGAAAGGATTACGGTTTCCAAAGAGAGAGAGGAGCAGGGCGAAACACTGGAAAGCATAAGTGCGGCCTCAGCATCGGAAAAAATAGAGGTTATCAGCCTCCAGGAGATACTATCACAACTTAAGGAATTAGACGAAACAATCGAATACGCCGATGGTGTCTATAAAATCAAGGAAGAAGTATTCAAATCCGAACCTTCGCCGCCGGATTCGGTCCTGAAACACCTGGCGGAATCTGTTATTAGTAATAAAGACCTAAATGTTTCCCCGGCCGGGATAGACCAGTTGAAAATTTCCAGTGTTGAATTGCCTTTTACCGAAGATGATCAAAGTGATAGGATGCTTAAGGAAGTGACTCACAGGGAGACAGGATATCCTTCAAGGGGTCCGAGTTTTACGATGGATGGTTTCAATTACGATGACTATTTGAAGAAGTATCCACCGGGAAGCCTGCAGATGCATAAAGCTTTGTTAAAACTTTCAAAAGAAACCGACGCAATTTATGCTGCCATTTTAGAAACAAAAGGTGAGGATTTATGTACCCAGTTTTCCGTCGGTATGGATGAATTAAGTGAGGATTCATTTACAATTAGGACCGGGGATGAACTGTATAAGCGGTATCTTGGGGAACGAAGCCTGTGCTTGGTTAAGGATCGAAATCTGGTTGAGGGGTGGCTTGGAAAAAAATTATCAGAAAATGATAAAAATTACATTTTGGGATTTGCCTTTATACCCGTAACGTATAAATCTGAGAAAGGTTATCTATTTCTGGGATTGAAGGATGTTAATACTTCTGTAAGGAAGATTATTGAAACCCTCCATCAACTCTACTCAAGCTAGTTATATCATAAAGATATAACTAGCTTGACAAATATCTGATTATATATATAATTATATCCATATTTACAAGTGGGGGAATACTATGTTTGTTATATATGCACTCATAGCTTCTCTCGCTGGTTTAATTCTAGGTTGGACGATAAGATGGCTTTATGCTAGATTTCAACTTTCTTCTTCTGAGCAAAAAGCTGAACGTATACGACAGGATGCTATTAAGGAAGCAGAGGCAAGGAAAAAGGAAGCCCTTCTTGAAACGAAGGATCAGCTTATACGTGAAAGAAATCAACAGGAGCGTGAGTTTAGAGAAAGACGAAGTGAGATACAAAGATATGAGAGACGGTTATTACAAAAAGAAGAAAACCTAGATAAAAAGGTGTCTGCTCTTGAAAGACAGGGTCAGTCGCTTGCAGACCGCGAGGGGAGACTTGCTGATAAAGAAACTTTTCTTAAGCAAGAAGAGCAAAGATGGAAGCGCGAACTTGAACGAATAGCGGGAATATCAACGGAAGAGGCGAAGAGTTTAATTATCCAGTCAATGGAGAACGAAGCCAGACATGACGCGCAGCTTCTTATAAATAAAATTGAACAGGAAGCCCAGATCATCGCCGATAAGAAAGCCCGGGATGTTCTGCTAGCTACAATACAGAGACTTTCAAGTGATATCAGTTCTGAAGTAACGGTAACATCGGTCAGCCTGCCGAATGATGAAATGAAAGGCCGTATAATAGGCCGTGAAGGCCGGAATATCAGGACTCTTGAGACGCTTACGGGAGTGGATATCATAATTGATGATACCCCGGAAGCAGTGGTTATCTCATGCTTCGATCCGGTACGAAAAGAGATAGCTAAAGTTTCCCTGGGCAGGTTGATATCCGACGGCCGAATACATCCGGCCCGGATCGAGGAAATCGTACAGAAGGTAACTAAAGAAATAAGCCAGACTATCTACGAAGAAGGCGAAAAGGTTATTTTTGACCTTGGTATTCATAATATGAGTACCGATTGTATCCGCGTCCTCGGGCGTTTATACTTAAGAACGAGTTACGGACAGAATGTTCTTGCCCATTCAAAAGAAGTTGCAATAATTGCAGGCATGGTGGCCGCCGAAGTCGGCGCCGACAGGGAGATCGCAAAACGGGCCGCCTTGCTGCATGATATCGGAAAAGGTGTTGAAACGGATGGGGACGGCAACCATGCGGAAGTCGGGATGGAACTTGCCAGAAAAATGGGCGAAAATCCGCTTATCGTCAATGCCATCGGGGCACATCATAATGACATAGAACCGAGTTGCATCGAATCTGTTATTGTTCAAATCGCGGACGCAATTTCAGCTTCCCGTCCCGGAGCTCGGCGGGAA
>JBFMGN010000401.1:0-4184 GCA_040752435.1 Spirochaetota bacterium | reverse complement strand
TTGCGATCCGGCGAATCTCCAGATTGGACTGTGCCCGTTGCCCTAATTCGAAAATTTTTAAGCCCAGGTGATATTTCTTTGTGGAAATATCCTTTTCAATTAAGCCCTCACTTTCCAAAGTGGCGACGATTTCATGAATGGTACTTTTCGGATAGTGTAATACTTTGAATAAGTCGGTAACAGTCATGCCCCTTTCATCTTTGAGCATTTCGAGGATTTTGATTGATCGCAACACTGATCGTACCAACCCTTTTTGCACGGTATTCTCTTATGTCCGTATATACGAATATAATCCGTATATACGGATTAACGATACCTCATTTCACAACTCATGTCAAGAAAAAAATGCGGCCTACCAAGACCTTCCCTCCATACTTCAATTCCGGCCTCGGTTTAGCAATTCTTTTGGAAGCCCTGCTTTAGAAATGACAGATAAATATTACCTCTTGTCTCAGATTTTTTTTGAACGCGAGGCATTTCGCCTCACTACGAGATTCCTGCATTGCGTCCATACCGTTCCAACTCGAATAATAGACAAATGCAGGCATTGTTCAATTTTAAAGGCAGTTCCCGCATGGTTGACATTTTCCAGGTATAAAGAAATTATTAAACCATTCGCTCTACGCCAGGGGAAGAAATATGACTGAAACAGAACACTATGAAACTATCGATATGCCCTTTTACCATAACGAGATTAAACCGCTTCTTCCCGATGAAGTTCTCGACTTCCACGCTCATATTTGGAGTAAAAAACACTGGAAGACCGTACCTTTCGAAGACGGTTCTCCCGGTGCAAACTACATGGTTGCAGCAACAGAATACCCCGTCGAGCAACTCTTAGCGGACAGCTCCCGTATCCTGCCGGGTAAGACATACAAGGCTGTCTGTTTCGGGTACCCTGCACCGGCCGCGGATATCGGATTAACCAACAACTACACAGCGACAGCCGTTGAAAACAGGAATCTGTTCCCCCTCATGCTGGCCGGTAAGGGATTGTCTTCGGCGGAACTGCTGGAAAAAGAATTAATCGGTAAAGGTTTCTACGGCTATAAGGTCTTCCTCAACTGGTTCGGTGATAATTATGGAAACATCAGTATTGAAGATATGCTGAGCGAGGTAGAAATGAAGATAGCCGATAAATACCGGCTTATAGTCCTGCTGCATGTGCCGCAATCAGGCCGTCTTACAGACCCGGTAATCCAGGCGGGAGTAAAGCGCCTTTCCGGGGAGTATCCTGAAGCCCGGATCGTCCTTGCCCATTGCGGCAGATGTTATCTTCCCGACCAGATGAAGAATGCAGTTAAGGCGATAAAAAATCTTGACAATGTATATCTCGATTCTTCCATGGTTATGGAGCCCCTTACTTTACAGATTCTCCTGGAAGAGATTGATTCATCGCGGTTTGTTTTCGGGACGGATTTCCCGATTCCCTCAATGCGAGGCAGGCGGGTATATGTGATGGACCATTGGGTTGATCTGGTTTTAACCGGCTGCGAAGAAAGTGCATTCAGAGTTCAGTCGGATAACTTCCGGGCCTCTTTTATGGTGTACGAAATAATACTCGCCATAAGAAGAGCGGCGGAACGGCTGAAACTGTCGGAAAAGAAATTAAAGGAAATTTTTTACGAAAACGGCATGAAATTGCTCGAGACTGTAACAGTACCGGGCTGTAAAATCGCACCCAAGCCGGCTAAATAGTTGACGTATTCGGCCGCTTTCTATATCTTTACTGAAATTGTTATATTCAAATCGGTTGAATACCAAATGACTGTTCAAAGTCACAGTTCAATAGTAAGAGGGAGAGCTTATGGGTGTGATTGAGGATAAGATCAGCGCTTTAGAACAGCATGAACAGTCAATATACGCAATGGGCGGTCCAAAACAGGTAGAAAGCCAGCATGCCAAAGGGAAATTGACCGCCCGCGAAAGAATCGATTACTTTTTTGATCCCGGCACATTCCGGGAAATAGATGCCTTTGTAGAACATAGGAATACCAACTTCGGCCTGGACCTGGTAACTATTCCCTCCGATGGTGTTATCACCGGATACGGGTCTGTTAACGGCCGGCGAATTTTCGCATATTTTCAGGATTTTACCTCCAGAGGAGGTTCTTTGGGCGAGATGCATGCCCAAAAGATATGCAAGGTAATGGAGCTTGCCTTAAAATCAGGAATTCCGGTGGTCGGCTTTAATGATTCCGGGGGTGCTCGAATACAGGAAGGAATCGATGCCTTGTGCGGATATGGGAACATATTTTTCCGGAATGCCCGCGCCTCCGGTGTAATTCCTCAGATTTCGGCGATAATGGGGCCTTGTGCCGGGGGCGCCGTCTATTCTCCGGCCATGACCGACTGGGTTTTCATGGTAAAAAATTCCAGTTATATGTACATTACCGGACCAGAAGTAATTAAAGCCGTAACAGGCGAAGAAACAACCCACGAAGACCTGGGCGGTGCCATGACCCACAACGTAAAAAGCGGGAATGTGCATTTCGCCTGTGAAGGTGAACAGGACCTTATGGACCAGGTAAAACGGCTTTTAAGTTATCTGCCCAACAATACAATGGAAAACCCGCCGGGAATGGAGCCTTTCGATCCCCCTGAACGGCCTTGCTTGAGCCTGGATAGCATAATTCCGGAAAGTTCCAAGATCGGCTACGATATGAGGGACCTGTTACGGATAGTTCTGGATTCAAATTCCCTTTTGGAACCTTTACGGTATTATGCGGAAAATATCATCACCGCCTTTGCCCGGCTTAACGGCCGTGTCGTCGGTGTAATTGCAAACCAGCCCCTGGTGCTGGCGGGTTGTCTCGATATTAACGCCTCAGATAAGGCCAGCCGTTTTATCCGCTTCTGTGATGCCTTCAATATCCCCCTCTTGACTTTTGTCGATGTGCCGGGGTATCTTCCTGGAACCGACCAGGAGTGGGGCGGCGTCATTCGCCATGGCGCGAAACTCTTATGGAGCTATTCGGAGGCTACAGTTCCGAAACTTACGGTAATTACGAGAAAAGCGTACGGCGGCGCCTATATCGCCATGAGTTCCCGTCATCTGGGCGCGGATATGGTCTTCGCATGGCCTTCGGCTGAGATCGCCGTAATGGGAGCTGAGGGGGCGGTGAATATTATATATAGAAAAGAAATTGACGCTTCGGATAACCCCGTCCAGATGCGCAAAGAAAAAATTGAGGAATATGAGGATCTTCTGTACAATCCATACGTTGCCGCAAGAAGGGGATATATCGACGCGGTCATCCGGCCTAAAGATACAAGAATACGGTTAATCGAAGCGTTGGAAATGCTTATCAATAAGAGCGAACAGCTCCCGCCGAGGAAACACGGAAATATTCCGCTTTAATTCCCTTTTTTAAGAGGTGATGGATTTAAATAAAATGAAGGTAGACAAAAAAAAGACCGCCGGCCTTATGGGCGTTTTGTATCATCTCCAGGAAGAAAAAAAGTTTCCAAAGCCTTTCCCGACACCAAGAACAACCGAACCGTTAAATCCATGGGCCCTTCATGGACGGCAAGCTCTGGTGCAGACCAAAGCTTTGCTCCAGCAGCGGTTATTCAGGCATTGATGGAAAAAATGGGAAATCTTTATTCCGCACATCGCCGAATACTATAGGCGTAAGCCTATAGATGAAGGCGATACTACAATCGGCCGAAGGCCGTACCATACGGAACGAAGATACTACGGGCGTGAGCCCGTAGTATCTTCATTAAAGAAGGAGATTCAAGATGGAATTTGATCGACACGGTACCCTTGAAATGAAGACAATGGCTTATGCGCCGGAACGGCCCAAGGCATCCAATCCGGTAAAAGTGCAAGATGTTACGTTAAGGGACGGCCACCAGTCGCTATTTGCCACCCGCGGTCGAACCGAGGATATGCTTGACGTTGCCTCCGAAATGGACAAGGTGGGTTTTTATTCCATGGAAGTATGGGGCGGTGCCACCTTCGATGCTATGCACCGCTTTCTCGGGGAAGATCCCTGGGAAAGAATCCGCACTTTAAAAAAACATATTAAGCAAACACCCTTCTCCATGCTTTTACGGGGCCAGAATCTTGTCGGCTACAGAAATTACGCCGACGATGTCGTTGAAGCCTTTGTCCAGCGTTGCTGTGATAACGGCATCGACCTATTCAGGGTTTTTGATGCCTTAAACGATTTCCGGAA
>JBFMGN010000400.1:0-4187 GCA_040752435.1 Spirochaetota bacterium | reverse complement strand
ATACGAATTGGTTTCACCGAACATGTCGAGATAGGTTTTTTGGGCGATTTCTTCAATAATATGGGCGGGGTTTTCCTCCAGGAGCCGCGGTTCATTGGCTTCAAGGACGGTTTTCATGTACCCCTTCACTTCTTCCACCTTCCTTCTTTCCTCTTCCTCGAAAGCTGTTAATTCCTGCCTGTATTCTTCAAGCCCTTTATCCATCAGGCACTGGAAACGTTTCAGCATGACCTCCCGTTCAATCGCCTTCTGTATATAACCAAAACGTAAAATGATGAGATCAATCTGAAAACTGTAGAGTTTTCTGGCCTTTACAAGCACATGCTCCCGCACACCTACCTTGCCGAAATCGTGGAGAAGACTGGCATACCGTATTTCTTTTAACTGTTCTTTGGTAAACTTAACATCCTTGTACTTGCCCGTGACCGTATTATCCACTGCGGCGGCCAGGGCAACAGTATAATCCGCTACCCGGTTGGAATGGCCGCTGGTCGTAGGATCCCGCGATTCAATGGCTTTGACCGAAGCCCGGACAAACCCTTCAAAAAGCGCTTCAATATCATTGTACAGTTTGTTGTTCTCCAGAGAGACAGCCGCCTGGGAGGCCAATGACAATACTACCGACTCATTCTCTTTATCGAAGGACTCAACATATTTTCTAACTTTTTCCCGGCTGTCAAGTTTAATGGAAAAATCCTTTTTACGATTAATCAACTGAATTGCACCGATGGTCCGATCTTTATGATCCTTCATGGGAACAGTTAAAATACTTTTTGTTCTGTATCCCGTTGTCTGATCGTAGCTTTTATTGAAACTGACTTCACTCTTTTCCGGAATCCGGTAAGCGTCCTTAATATTCAACGCTTTTCCCGTTACCGTTACATACCCTCCAATTGATTTTGTATTCAAAGGCATACGGAACTCGGAAAAATCCGTGGGATTCGAATCATTATGGGCGATTTTAAACAGGAGGTTCTTTTCTCCGGTTTCCTCATTCTCCTCCAGCAGGTAAAGGCTTCCGGCATCCGCCCTGGTTATCTGCCGGGTTATGGCAAGAATAAAATCCAGCAGCCGCTCATTATCACGCTCGGCGGAGAGCGCTATTCCGACCTCCAGAAGCTCCTTATTCATCCGCTCTTTCCGCTTCAGTTCCTCTTCCAGTTCCACCATCTTCAACATATTGTTCACAAGCCGGGTAAGATTGGCAGGCTCTATCGGTGAACTGATCTCCTGGAATATGAGCTTTTCCGCTGCCCGGACTTTGAGGGGCAGGGAAAGGGGGTTCCACAGGAGTATGGAAGAAGGCCGGGCATGCTCCTTGATTGAGTTAATATTACTTATAAAAAAATCATAGGTAAGGAAAAAGACCTCCAACTGATCTTTTCCCTCCCGGATTTGTTCAGTCTTTGTTATCCGGCGTATTTCAAGATTGCCTTGAGCGACTATCCCTTCCGGGAGTTGAGGAATTTCAGCCGCTACTGTCAGAACGAATTTGTATTTCACTTAAGCGATAATTTACCGAATTCGGTATGTATTATCAACAATGTCCTGGACAAGTTTCACCAAATTTTTACCTGTAAAGGCGGGCAGCGTTAATGATTCGTTATAGATTGCTTTCATATTGCGGCGGTCTTTAAGAAGATATACGATGGTATTTCCTTCTCCGCAGGTTATGGACATTTGGTAGGTGAATCCCGGTCCATCGCTAAAACCGACTTCAAAGCCGGACTTACGGAGCAAGCTTGTAATTTTACGGAAAAATCCCGGCCTGGAAACCTTCAAGTCCGACACCAGGAGAATAGGAAGACCAAACCCGGACTGCAATAGAGCTCCCGGGTTTATTGAGTAGAGCCTGTTGACTGCCATTCTCCTTGCCTCGGTATGATTTTTTCTGTTTAAGAGGGGGATAAGCAGCCGCAGAGATTCGGCTATGCCCTCCTTTTCCCATTCCGGCTGAAATTTTGAAATTGATTCTTGCAGAAGTGCAATATTTTTTTTAATCTTCCCCTCTTCCTGAATATAAGAAGGCAGCGCGCCGGGGGCAACCGACACTTCAATCTCCCTCGCTTTTATTAGATATTTGAGAGCTATTTCCGGATACCCCTCATTTCCCTTGTAAAATGACCAGTATGCGTCTAAAAGATTGCCCTCTTCAAAGTATTTCTTACCCGTTCGTATGGCATTCGCCCTCTGTTTTTGCCGGTAATACCACTCCATAATCGAGTATTGGGCAATTAAAAAGAAACTTTTTATCTCATGTAATAGCCCGATTTTGGGAATCAACCTCTCCTCATGGGCCATGCCCTCATAGAGGTCTGCCAGTATTCGATATAAATCCATGCTGTGACGCTCGATATCGGTACCGAAATAATACATCCATGACAGATCCGTGGATTTAATGACATCGTCAACGTAGGCATAAGCATTCTTGAACAGGCCGAACTTCCGGTAGAGATCCGCCAGGTTCAGTTTGGCCAGGGGTGTAGTGTCAAGCGCGAGGGCCCGTTGATATTCATCATGGGCCTGCTTAAAATCCATGCGCGACTGGTATAGTTCTCCTTTTGATATATGCCCCGGCGCGCGTTCCGACATTTCCAGGGAGCGATTTGTATAATCAAGGGCTGAATTAAACCTGTAAAAGCCGTGTTCCAGGAGGGAAAGATTATAATACGCCACAGATGCAAAATATTGGCCGTTATTCTTAAGCGCGTCCTGGATGGAGAAAAGGTAAGATTCTTTCGCTTTGCGGTATTCGTACATACCTGAATAAATAGTACCGAGGGTCATGGCGAAGCTTCTATTGTTGCCGTACTTGTCGATTGAACCAAGGAGCAGCTTTTCACCTTCGGCCAGTCTATGGGTCTTGAAATACATCCAGCCCAGATCGGTAATTATTTCTGGGTTGTCCGGCTCAAGGGATAACACTTTTTCAAGATAATCAACGGCCTTGTCTTCTTCATTCAGCCTTCCGTATGCCGTTGCAATTCGATGCAGAATTTCATCGTCCCCTGGAAGCCTTCTATCGGCCTCTTGGTACTCTTTAAGGGCGAGATTATACAGCTTTTTATCAGAGTACAAGTCTCCCAATAGTATTGCCGGCTCTGCGGCCTGGGGATATCTCGCCTTTCCGGCATTAAGAATCCCGACTGCGTACTCATAGTTCTCTTTTTCGATGGCTTCCTTCGCCTTTGCAATAAACCCTTCGATTCCATCGGGAATAGAATCCGCACTTTGTGCATTCCCATAAGAGATCAGTATGACTATGAATAGCCAAATAAAACGAGTCATCCCTTTTTTCGCAGGCTGCCTATCGGGTTAAAGAAGGCAATAAACCGAAGGTAAATCGGAATCCGGCGACGCAGTTCAGAGATAAACTCTTTCCGGTACGTTACCATTGAACTGTAATCAGAATCAGTGAATGTTCCGGCATATATCGCCTTCAGGTACAGCTCGGATACCCGTCTCAAACGGACTCCATACTTATTCTCTATCCTTAATGCATATTCGAGAATTGATTCATCTGCTTTCTGGACCCAGTTGAATCTGTATGCTGCCTGTAACAAAATTCTGAAAAGAAAGACAGCCTTCCGCCGCGTATTCCGGGCACCATAAAAAGGCGGGTATGGATAAAACCTCAATATTGCTATCAGGACAATATACAGCGCCGGGAGTGTCACATACCATAGTTTAAGCATGCCCGTAACCCATAGAGCGATTTGCCGGCCCACGGTAAAAGGGGTAACGGATTGCTTGCCGGTCGCTGCACTTTCAGATTTGAGGTCTTTCTCATTGTTAAGGATTTCCTCAATCAGAGCTGTTACCTTTGCGACGGGAGTCTCTCCGAATCTATACTCTTCGCCCGGGGCTGTAATCTCGGAGGTGGGGTCAAATTCAATCCAGCCGTATTCATTGAAATAGACTTCTACCCAGGCATGGGCCATATCGGCTCGAACAGGGTAAAAATTCAGGATCTCCGAATCCGGATCAACATAGAAACCGACCGCCACCCGGGCAGGTATCCCCAGACTGCGGCACAGTAATGCCATGGAAAAAGCGAAGTAAGAACAGTAACCCTTCCTGCTCGTGAATAGAAAATGATGAAGCTGCTTTCCGTTTTCGGCAATTCCCGGTTTCAGGGAGTAATAATAGTTATCCTTCAAATACATAAGGATCAACATAACCTTATC
>JBFMGN010000040.1:0-11872 GCA_040752435.1 Spirochaetota bacterium | reverse complement strand
TATCATTTCTTTGGAACGTTTAAAAGTTAATAAAAAAGCCGCCGGAAGACACAAAGATTTGGACGATGTGGAACATCTTTAATGGAATGGGCAAGCTGCCTCATTCTTTCCGATGCGTTTACGGATTCACGGATAGGCTCTTCGTACATTACGGTTATGCCTTTCTTCCCAGGTTGGGGGAGATAAAGAGTCCCTTCCCCGTAATACCCTGGTAGGCAGCGAACGGGACAGGCGGGGTTTTTATGAAAACATAATAGTAAAACCTCGATGAAGGGCCAACCTGCAAAATTAGCTTACTTTCAAGTCTTCTGGAAGAATATCCTTCTAAGGTAGCAGAATCTTTCCTGGTGGTCACTGAAAAGCAACTCGGGTTTGCCGGAAGATGAGGCAAACGAATGTCGCAGACGCGAAGGCGGGTGATGGTGTAGACCTCGATCGATAACCGCCCAACGATATCAGGGATGCCTCTTTCGAAGCCGATTGCATCAACAAAATCTGACGATTGGCAGAAAATAAAAACGCTAATACCTTCTTGATTTTCTCCGGATTCAGGGTAAAATAATATATAGATTGTTTCAGATATAGAGACTCTTGATTAAAGATTATCTTAAAGCTTTTTCTAAGAGGCATGGCGAGGGAAGCCTTTTTAGATTTACGCTGCACCAAACGCTGCGAACATCAGATCGCCCCGCACTACAATTGTCCGTGCAATTGTGCTGGGTGCTTCACAAACAGTACCGCATTTGTTGTAAGGAGTCGTAAAACCCGGTTTGGTTTCCGGAAGGTTTTAAGGAGGGGATTTCCATGCAAAAGAGGATAATCCTTGCCTGTTTCATACTTTTTCTCATTTCAGGTAAATCCTTCTCGGATGAGCGTACGACCAGGCTTAAAAACTGCCTCGATGAGATAGGAAAATCCCACTAGAGGTCTACGGCGGGCTTTTCGGTGCCGAAGGGCTGGAAGCTCTACTGCGTGGTCATTATTTCGATGCAGGAAGTTCGGTACAGCTTACCCGTGGGCTTTCGGTTAAGCAGCGGGGGGAGAGCTTGCGGAGAAGCTGATCCGGTATACCATTGTGGAGTAGAAGGAGGAGAAGCATATATGAAAGAAAGCAGAGTATTGCCTGTTATTATCTGTCTTTTTTTGCTCATCTTCATCATTTCGGCCGGAGCAGAGGAGAAGCGCATCGCTCTGGTAATAGGTAACAACGCCTACCAGAGCTCGCCCTTGAGAAACCCGTTAAATGATGCAAGGGATGTCTCCCAATCGCTTGCAGCGGTAGATTTCGAAGTTGAGACCCTCCTCGATGCATCCCGCAAAGAGATGGACGATGCAATCTACAAGTTCGGTGTTAAACTTCGAGAAGGCGGAGTTGGACTTTTCTACTATTCGGGGCACGGTGCCCAGTACCGGGGGGAGAACTATCTTATTCCGGTTGATGTTACCATCCGGAGTGCCGTGGAGCTTCCCTACAAAGCGGTGCCTGCCGGGCTTTTACTTGGATACATGAACGAGGCCAGGAACGAGCTTAACATGGTGGTACTCGATGCCTGCCGGGATAACCCGTTTGCAGGGGCAAAGAGTGTAGACAAGGGGCTTACGGTCATGGGGGAGCGGCCCGAAGGCTCAATCATAGTCTATGCAACCGCACCCGGAAAGACTGCTGAAGACGGAACAGGGAGGAACAGTCCGTTTACTTCGGCGTTTTTGAAGTATGTAAGGAGACCAGGTATTGATGTAAAGCGCGCCTTTGATTTTATAGGGCAAGAGGTAGCTCAAAGCACCCAGGACAGGCAGAGGCCTGCCATCTACCACGATTTCTACGGCGAGTTTTACTTTGCAGGGGAAGGCGGTGGTGAAGCCTCTGTAGTAGAAGAACGGGCTCCTGGGCCTGTAATCACCATAGAGGAGGCCTACGGAAGTGTCAGGGTAGAGACCGAAACTGCAGGCACCTTCTACCTTGACGGGGTGAGGCAGACCAGCGTACCGGCAGGGGCCTCTGCCAGGATAGATAACCTTGAGGCAGGCACGCACACCTTCCGGATGGTGTACGAGGACGGGGAGCGTGAGACGAAAACAGTGACCGTGTATAAGGACTCTACCGCCCCGGTTGCCTTTAGCTACAGGCCGGCTCCTAAAGTGCCTGAAGGTTTTGTGCTGGTGGAAGCCGGCACTTTCAGCCTGGGGTCGAATGCTGGTGCGAGTGATGAAAAACCGGTGCATACGGTAACCATCAGCCGGCCATTCTACATGAGTAAGTATGAAGTAACCCAGGCGCAATGGCGGGCGGTGATGGGGAGTAATCCGTCGTATTTTAAAGGCGATGACCTGCCGGTTGAGAGTGTAAACTGGTACGAGGCGGTCGAGTACTGCAACCGCTTAAGCCGGCAGGAAGGGCTTACTGCGTGTTACAGCGGCAGTGGAGCGAGCATACGGTGTGACTTTTCGGCTGACGGGTACCGGCTGCCGACTGAGGCGGAGTGGGAGTATGCGGCCCGGGGCGGGCAGGAGAGCCGGGGCTACGCCTATTCCGGGAGCAATAGTGCCGGTGGTGTGGGGTGGTATTGGAATAATTCGGGAGGAAAAACGCATCCGGTAGGGCAGAAGCTGCCCAACGAGCTGGGGTTGTACGATCTGAGCGGCAATGCGACAGGCACGGATGCCTAAGTGCCGAGGCGCCATGGAGGGCGAAAGCCATCGGCGGTGGGAGTGGTGCTGGGACTGGTATGGGAGCTACACAGCTTCGAGCCAGACAGACCCCGCGGGCCCTTATGCGGGGTCGGACCGCGTGCTTCGCGGCGGGGGCTGGAACTTTGATGCGGACCCTCCTGCGTTCATCCAATCGCGACGACGTCTCGCCGGACGGCAGGCGCGGCAACCTGGGCTTCCGCCTCGTGAGGACTGTGGAGTAAGTTTTTGTTTTTTTAAATTTTTACCTTTTGGGTGATTGCCGGGCGCACCCGGCAACGATTATTTTTTTTCAAATACCTATGCCATTTAAAATAATAACGGTACCCTTCGACAGGGAAAAAGAGGTATTCTTCGAAGAGGAGATAAACAGATTCTGCCTTAACAAGAAGATGAACCACTATAGGGTAGAATTTTTCATAAACAACGGAAAGGCATTCTGGACTGTTTTCCTTGACTACGAAGAAGTGCTTGAGAGAACGGACGCCAAACCCGGTTTCTCCGAAGCGGAAAAGTTGCTTTATGAAAGACTTAGGAGTTGGCGAAAGGGTAAGGCGGAGGAGATGGGGGTTCCTGTATATATTATCTGTACCAACAGGCAGCTTGAAGATGTGGTAGATGTAAGGAACAGAGATATGTCTGTCCAGATAGCTGCTCCAGCGCAGGGGATAATTCCTGCTACCGGGAACCCTGCCGAAAAAGTATTTCCCTTCCCGGGATTGACAGGCTTTTAGAACAGACCGAAGATGCCGGGAAGGTTTTTCTCAACTCTTATCCTTTTTCATTTTTTCCACCTCTTCCCTGGAAAGCCTGGTTATCTCGCAGATATCCAGAAAATGCAGATGGCTGATAATTGATATGATGAAAAGCTAAATATTATATGGGAAATAATTTATAATAATAGAACCAGCATAATGGAGGCATGGTATGAACAATGCGGTGAAGCTTCAGGAAGTTAGAATTAAGGCTATTAATATCACTGAGGATACAATTACAGCCTATCTGGTTGATGGACGGATAATTAGTGTTCCTCTTGCTTGGTCTTGGCGGTTATCAGAGGCAACACCTGAACAGCGTGCCAATTACGAGATTATCGGAGATGGGCAGGGTATACATTGGCCAGAAATTGACGAAGACATCAGTGCCGAGGGCATGTTATATGGTATTCCCGCTCGCCGACCACGTCAATTTTTCAAATGGTTTTTAAGATTTGGAACACTGACTAACAACTCACTCAAGAGGACGGCTAAGGAACGGGGTATTTACCGGAGCGCTGCTGCGGCAATCAGCACACCGGGAATAGAAGTCGAAGCAATGCTTAAGAGAGGGTGCGGGCTTATGTTGTTGCGGCAACCGGCAATGAGCAGGTTCCCAGGATTACGATAAAAGCAATGGAAAGGAACACTTCCAAGTCTCATCGGCGGGCAGCAAATTATTACTTGTACGAAACTATACGTGGTGTTAAAGTATGCTGCAGCAGAATAAAAAACTATATCAGGAGAAAAAGCAATGAAAAAAATGATTGTAACCAGCCTGCTCATCACTATTTTGGTGTGTTTATTCTTTGCATGTACAACAACTTCAACCTCCGCTGAAAAACCGCCTTCCGACATCCCGGATTTCTATTTGAATCCCCCAACCGCAGATGACGCCGTGTATGGGGTCGGATCGGCGAAGATGGCTAAACTTGACATGTCCAGGAAAATGGCTTTAGCCCGTGCCCGGGAGGATATAGCCTTTCAGATAGCCGCCTCGATAAAAGCGGCGGTTACCGATTACGCCCAGGAGGCGGGGGTTGATGACAATAACCAGGTTATAAACTTTGCAGAAACCGTATCGAAACAGATAACGAATACAAAACTTACGGGCGCGAAAACCGAAAAAATTGCAGTCGGAAAAGACGGAACGATCTATGCCCTGGTCATGTACCCCGTTAACCAGTTTGTGAAGGATGCTGAAAGCGAATTCGTCAGAAATGAAGACGCCGCGTTTGCCGAGTTTAAAGCGTCCGAGGCTGTAAAACGGCTTGAAAATGAGATTAAAACCAATCCCCCGAAATCAAAGCCTGTGAGTGAGTAAAGGAGAGACGATGATCGAAAACGCGCTCGCTAAAATAGCGGTTATTGCATCCATCTTGAAGTCTGGACAAACCACACCGATGGAATGAACCGGCTATCTGACGGCATCCGGTTCTTTTTCATACGTCATTTCATTCAAGATTTTAATCTTCCCCGTGTGTCCGTCAATCTGCAGCACCCGCCAGAGGTTACCCTCTTTTTTCACCGGTACGGTAATTTCGGTGATGAATCCGTCCTGCCGGTAGACCCTGACCACAGCCTCACTGTAGCTTAACTTCCTGGTTTTACTGCGGTCCTTATTGGTATAGTCATGCACACAGTAGGTATATACTCCGGGGTCCAGTTTATTCAAGGTAATCGTCTCCGGGCCGTAACTTTCCGTATCATCCCGGTCGAGGAAATGCCGGTTTTGAAAGGCCTTCATCACCCGAAAGCTGATGTGAAAAGGGCCGCTGCCTTGCGGATCCGGCCCGAGCATGTGGGCGTCGAGATCCTTCGGGTTTCTGCCCCAGGCAAGCACAAAGCGGTACTGCATTTCCGTTAAAGGCGGGGACAAGGCCGCGTTAATCTCCAGCGGAAATTGATTCAACACGAACTGATAATTCTTCTTCAGACCGAAATAGCCGTCCCGTGAAAACTCGACCGAAAACCGGCCTTCGGGGGAGTAAAAGCCGTAGAAACCCGAGTTGTCGGTCTTAGTCTTCCCGACCAGACTGCCGTCAAGCTGGTCCCGCACCACTACCTCGGTGCCCGGGATAGCCTTTCCGGTTACCGCGTCCACCACATAGCCGGATACGGCCCGGTTTCTTCTCTGAATTGTATTTATCTCCTGGACTTCCTGGTCTTCTCCGATGATATCGAACACGTGCCACACCAGTCCCGTCTCTTTGGGCGGTCTGAACTCATAGGTTCGGGCCTTGATCTGTACCGCGACAACTACATCCTCCTCCCAGACATAATGGCTGTTATCACCGGTAAAGGGGCTGCTGACATAAAAATGATACACGCCGGTCGTTAAGGCTCGGATTTCCCAGGCATAGATATTTTCGGACAAATCGGTGCGTTTGCCGGAACTCACCCGCCCGTCCCTCGATTGGGAAGGGGGAAACCCCTGGATTATCTCAATTTCAGCGGGGTTATCGGCCGGCAGTACCAGGGCGCCGCTGAAATCGGTCGGACTGAATTTATCGCTTGTTAGTAGAATTGTCGCCTCCTGGGCCGCGGCTGATGCGGCTGCCAGTATCAATAAAAGGAATGTAAGAACGGGTTTCATGGGGTACCTCCTTTTTAGTATTATATCGCATAATTTTTCTTTGACAGAGCAATTATTTCCGGTTTAAACTTAAAGAAGGATCACATCGGAACAGATAAACCGCCGGGAGTTGGAGTATGAAGAAAAAAGCTGTCTGTATGGTGCTGTTGCTTCTGCTTACAGCCCGCCTCCTTTTGGCCGAGAACAAAAGCGCCCTTGTTATCGGCAACGGGGAAAAAAGAATAATCACAAATCCGAATAATGTTTCATTTAAGGATTTTGTGCGTTTGTTAGAAGCCTTCGGATTTTACCTTGAAAGGACAAAAGGCAGTCATCATATATTTCATAAAGCAGGTATTCGAGAAATTATTAATATTCAGGATGTGGAGGGAGAAGTGAAATCGTATCAAATACGACAATTTCTGAAAATTGTGGAAAAATACAATTTATTATTAGGGGATAAATGATGAAAGATTATCATATCAATATTTTTTATAGCGAATCTGATGAGGGATATATCGCGGACATTCCTGACCTTGAATACTGTTCCGCCTTTGGGAAGACTCCGGAAAAAGCATTACATGAGGTTTTGCGTGCAAAACAAGCTTGGCTTGAAACCGCACGAGAAAAAGGTATTCAGATACCTGGACCTTCATATAGACCCGTCATTTATCAAATAACTTAATAGGCGGAATGCGACAGGCAGGGATGCCTGAGTGCCGATGGCGCCATGGAGGGCGAAAGCCAGCGGCTCGCCGGTTTGTATCGAAGAGTTTTAGGATGATATTGAGGTCGGAGTCTGAAAAGAGCAAAACTGATAAAATATCTCAAACGCAAGCATTGTGAGATTGTACGTGAAGGTTCCGGTATAGCCCGTTCTGCCTTCCAGCGGCTCGACAGGCAACGATTATTTTTTTCCAAATGATTATTCTGCTTTTATTGACATCTTCTTAATCGGAATTTCATCTGCTTCTAATGATGACAATTCCACATTTTTGCTTGCGTTTTGAATATCTATACCTACCAATTTACCGTTGCTATCGAAATCAAGGACTACCCCAGGGGTAACTTCCTGAGAGTCCACGCTTGTTTTTTCGGATAAATCAATGTATAACGAATCAGTTTCTCTATAATAATGAAATTTCATCTCATTTTTCCTTAAATTCTCGATCTGGAAATGCATTATGAATTGTCTCTTTATCGGAAAGAGTCACAACTCTTAAATATTTACCTATTTCATCCACATAAATCCAATGTCTTATCCTTCCATTTTCTTCAGTTTCTGTTTTAAGTGGTGAGATTACCGCTTTTTCACACCATGCTTTCTTAATATACGGACGCTTTCTCAAGACTTGTTCTTCGAAGTACCGGGTGTATTTCACATGTAAAGATTACTATAAATATTCCGTTTCGGAAATACCTTTCTTTGCTCCAACTCCCCCTTCTGGGACGTACTTTTGCGAAAAACATAAAAAAATCAATCAACACGCTTTTCTATTCTTTTATATACATCTTTCCGATGACAGATTCCAAGTATAAATATATCTTTGTTTTCAATTTTAAGCACGATTCGATAATCGCCTGCACGAAGCTTCCGGTACCCTTTTAAGGTTTTTCTCAATGGTTCACTATATTTTTCAGGGTCAACCTGTAATCTTTTCTCAATCGCATTCTTTATCCTTCTTTTCATTGTCTCGTTTAGTTTGGGAATATCACTTCTTTTCACCTCGTGATGGTAGTAAAGCTGATATGGCATATTTTATTCCCAAATCTCTTCATGAGACAAGGTTCTTTCTTTATCCAGCGTTCTTTCTCTTTCTTCAGCAAAAGCGCTGAGAAAAGCATCTTCGTTTATTTCAAGAGCTTCTTTTATTAAATCTCTTGTTATCAGAGACATGGATACACCCTTTTCCTTAGCCAGCGTTTCTATCGTAAAATAGATTGATTTATCCACCGCAACGTTTATTCTCGGATTCTTCGTAGGCATACTTTTACCTCCAGTAATAAGTGTAACACTTTTGTTACACCAGAGTCAAGCTATAAAGTAAATGAATTAACTCTATCTTTGACGCAATAAAAAACCAGTGATCTAAGCTGTAAGCAGAGTTCTACGGGCTTGCCCGTGGGTATCTAAAATAAAACACTTCTTCGTGGATAAGCTGTAAAAGAGTTTCGCACAGAGAACACAGAGAGGGAAGAAAAAACATAGAAATGGTACTTCCAGTATTATAATCAAGGCAGGAGCAGCTCTGCAGATTGCCCGTACTCTCATTGTGCTCCTTAATCTCCGTGTACTCTGTGTGAAATTCCTCTTGAACCATAGTCGATCGAGAAGTTTCGCTTGAGAGAACAGAGAGCACGGAGAAAAGAATGAAGAAGAATTCCACACAGAGAACACGGAGGAGTTTTATCATAAAATGTCTTTCCGTGTCTTTCCGCGGGTTCCGTAGCTAACCCCTTTGCTTGGTCTGTTAGATGGGAGGCGTTTACTTTAAACAAAATTAAAAATGGTAATAGCACCCAGGATTACGGTAAAACCGATGGAAAGGAACACCGTCATCAGAGTGAACCTCTTATCCACAGCTTCGAATCCAAGTTTCATCGTTTCGGCCAGGATTTTTATATCGCTTTTGACTTCCCCGATTTCGGTTCGCAGAGTGCGGAACTCCAGGTCGTGCTTTTCCCGGCTGACCACATTTTCCACCAGCAGCAGGACCGAGCGGTGCAGGGCTTTCTTATCCTTCACCTCGAAGGAGTTTTCCAGTTCTTCTTCCAGGATCTGTGTCAGGGATTCCACTGTCAGCTCCATAATAGTCAGGATAAACCATTTGCTTAAGTTCAGCAAGGTTTCCATTGGGTACTACATCAAAAACATGTTGGCTGATTTTGGCAGAACTTTGAAACAATCCTTACGCCTGCGGCTTCATTACAGGGGAGCACACCAAACGTTATTTCATCTTCATCAGGTAATGCGTGTATCTGGATCAGAAAGTTCGGGAAACAGCTCCAGATTAGGTTTTTCTTCCGGTTTATCCGGCAGGTTAACCAGAATCTCTATCTTTCTCTCTACCTTCAGGAGATCTTTTTCAAGGCTCTTTGCGAGGCGAGTCCCTTCTTCAAACAAGGTGACGGCTTCATCCAGAGGGATATTGCCATCACGTATTTTTTCAGCGATAGTCTCGAGCCTGCTCAATCTCTGCTCAAAATCTTTCATGTTTCAATCTCCTTAACCTCCGCTCCAATGTTCCCTTTTACAAATCTTATGCCTATAAACTGCCCGGTTTTGACCATAAGGGCTGAGTTTATTAAAGCGCCCGTTATTTTATCCGTTACCAGGGCGTACCCTTTTTTAAGAATTTCAAGGGGAGAATTGGCGGCAATCGACTGTTTTAGCAATTCCAGGGTATGACGAATTTCCGTGAGATAGCTCTTAAGTCCTTCCACCATGGTTTCTTTCGCATCGTCAAGACGGAGTAGAAAAGGCTGCAACAGGATCCGGAAGTTTCGTTCAAGCTGTTCCGCCGAGAATTGCTTCAGAAGAAGCGTTATTTTTTCAATTCTTTGCCGCAGGCAGGTGATGAGTATTTCTTGAAGTTCGGAAATCTGTTCAATGAGATCATCTCGGGTTGATGAAACAATTTCAGCCGCCGCGGAAGGTGTCGGGGCGCGGACATCGGCCGCCAGGTCGGATAAAACAATATCAATTTCATGTCCCACCGCGGAAATAACGGGGATTTTCGATTCGGCTATTGCCCTTACAACTTCTTCCGCGGAAAATGGAAGCAGATCTTCCAGTGAACCGCCGCCCCGTCCAATAATGATCACGTCCGCCAGCCCGAACATGTTGGTCCGCCGTATCTGAGCGGCGATAAGCGGGCCTGCCTCTTCTCCCTGAACCGGGGCAGGCAGGATCACCAGGTGGATGTTGGAATTTCTCCGCTTAAGAACTTTTAGAATATCGCGTATGACTGCTCCGGTAGGAGATGTAACCACTGCCACCCGGGATGGGAAAAGGGGCAGGAGTTTTTTTCTTTTTTCGTCAAAAAGTCCTTCCGCCGCCAGCTTTCGCTTTCGTTCTTCCAGCATTGCCAGTATATTACCTATACCCGCCTTTTCCATCTTTTCACAGATAATTTGGTAGGTGCCGCGTTTCGCATAGACGGAGATGCCGCCCTCTACTATAACAAACTGGCCGTCTTCCGGTGTAAATGTAAGTTCATTAATCCTGTTTTTAAACATTACCGCTGATATGACCGCATCTTTGTCTTTGAGAGTAAAGTAAAAATGACCCGTACTTGAGGGTCTGAAATTGGAAATTTCACCTTCCAGGGTGATGTCGTGAAATTCCGATTCAAGATTCAGCCTGATAAGCTCGGTAAGTTCCGAGACAGTATAACGATGCCGTTTACTATTTGTCATACCCTTAAAGCCTACACTTTTATTAAAAGATAGGCAATTAAAAAGACGGTTGGGAAAAACTGAAAATGAAGCGGGACGGTCTATGCCTTTTGCAGCATCTCTTGCAATAACAGATGCGAATACAACTGCTGCCGCGGCAGGTGGAAGGGACCTTTAAAGTAGTTCCCTTTAAGGTCCAGCGCGAGGCTGCCGTCCCTATGGAGGTAGCCGAACCATTCTCCGTACTTTTTATCGGGAAACCGTTTTACCGACCAATCGGTGATTTTTCCAAACCACCGCGCGTATTTTTTGTCCCCGGTCAGGTAGTATGACAGAAGGGTTGCATACATTGCCTCCAGGTGGGGCCACCAGAGTTTCATATCCCACTCCAGTTGTACCGGCTGTTTTCCTTCAACATCAACAAAATAGAAGAGCCCGCCGTACTTTTTATCCCAGCCGAGATCGAGGGACCAGTCGAGGAGGGGAAGGGCCTTTTTCACAAGTTCATTATCATGCCTGTATCTTCCTTCTTCCAGGATAAACCAGGCGGTTTCAATGGCATGGCCGGGATTCATGCATCTTCCTTCGGGGAGATAGGCGAGATATTCGCCTTTATCTCCAACGGTTTCAAGAAGAACTTTTTTTTCCGGCTTGACGAAAAATTTAAATACTTCGTTGATGGAATCATCAATCAGAGAGTTATAACTTCTGCCGTCAAGGTTTCCTTCCGAATCCGCGCGGCGGAGAACCTGGAGAGTATTTATCTGAATCATAGCCATGGAATGACCGCGGGTTGTAAGTGTCGCCGGGATTATTTTTGGTTCCAGGGAACCGGGTGTGTTGTATAACTTTCGAACCAGGCTCATAGTTTTTTTTGCCAGGCTCAAGTCTTCCTTGCCGCCCGAAGCTTTCGCATACTCCGCCAGGGCGATTACGACGAAGGTCTCAGCGAAGAGGTAGCGCCTTTTTCGAAGGGGTTTCCCATCCCTGGTAACGGCAAAAAAAACCCTCCCGTCTGTGTCGAAGCCGTACTTTCTTATGAAATCTATACCGTGCTGTGCCAGGGTAAGCCACTCCGCCCGCTTTTCCAGGTCGTTATACAATTTCGAAAACACCCAGGAAATTCTCCCCATCACCCACATGGGTTTATCCGGGCTTAAAAGCGCGCCTGTGCGATCAAGAAAGGTTGTGAATCCTCCGTATTGCTTGTCGGTTGCATGGGTTATCCAGAACGGAATCGTAATGTTTACCAGTTGATCGTAGAAATAGTTGCTCCATTTTCCCATGTAATTTTTTTTCATGGTGATACTCCTTTCTTTAAAAAAATATTTAATTCAGGGTAAGCCCATCATCGATACAATGTGTGATTTTATATGCTAACTGAGTATATTTTAGTTTGTTAACTTTATAATGTCAATTATAAATAGAAAAACTTAATAACATATCTGAAAAAATT